>NZ_NHPF01000068.1:0-127734 GCF_002252925.1 Halorubrum sp. Ea8 | reverse complement strand
GGACGAGCGCACCGTCCAGCGCATCGCGGCCGGCGAGGTCGTCGAGCGCCCGGCGAGCGTCGTCAAGGAGCTGATCGAGAACAGCCTCGACGCCGGCGCGAGCCGGGTCGCCGTCTCGGTCGAGGCCGGCGGCACCGAGGGGGTCCGCGTCCGCGACGACGGCGTGGGCATCCCGGCGGACCAGTTGGAGGCCGCGGTCGCGGAGCACGCCACCTCGAAGATCGGCGACATCGAGGACCTCGACCGCGGGGTCGGTACCCTCGGCTTCCGCGGCGAGGCGCTGTACACCGTCGGCGCGGTCTCGCGGCTCACCGTCCGGTCGCGTCCTCCGGGCGCCGACGCGGGCGCCGAGGTCACGGTCGAAGGCGGCGACGTCGGCGAGGTGCGCCCGGCGGGCTGTCCCGAGGGGACGACCGTCGAGGTGACGGACCTCTTTTATAACACCCCCGCCCGCAAGAAGTTCCTCAAGCGGACGGCCACCGAGTTCGACCGGGTCAACACGGTCGTCACCGGCTACGCGCTCGCGAACCCCGGCGTCGCCGTCTCGCTGGAGCACGACGGCCGCGAGACGTTCGCCACCGAGGGGAACGGCGACCTCCGGTCGGCCGTGCTGTCCGTGTACGGCCGCGAGGTCGCGGAGGCGATGGTCGACGTGGAGTGGGAGCCGGAGGGCGACGCGGCGGACTCCGCCGCACCCGACGATCCCCCGGTCCGCCGCGTCACCGGCCTCGTCTCCCACCCGGAGACGACGCGCTCGACCCGCGAGTACCTCGCCACCTACGTCAACGACCGGTACGTCACCGCGAGCGCGCTCCGCGAGGCGGTGTTGGAGGCGTACGGCGGGCAGCTCGCGCCCGACCGCTACCCCTTCGCGGTGCTGTTCGTCGAGGTGCCGCCCGGCGACGTCGACGTGAACGTCCACCCGCGCAAGCTGGAGGTCCGGTTCGACGAGGAACCGGCCGTGCGCGCCGCCGTGGAGGCGGCGGTCGAGGGGGCGCTGCTCGACCACGGACTGGTCCGCTCGACCGCGCCGCGGGGGCAGTCGGCGCCGGACCAGACCGAGATCAGCCCCGAGGGCCCGGAGGCCGAGGCCGTCGGCGGCGCCGGGACCGACCACGAGCGCGCGGCGCTCGGCGACCGCGACGGCCGAAGCGGCGATGACCGAAGCGACGACGGCCGAAGCGCTGACGGCGTCGAGAGCGCCGACGCCGCGGCCGGCGCATCCGAGCTGGACCCGACCGACGAGGACGCGTGGGCGGTCGGCGACGTGAGCTCTGACCCCGCCACCGACCCGGACCCGTCCCCGGCCGACCGGCCGTCGCCGCGGAGCTGGCAGTCGACGCCGGACGACGCCGAGGGCGACTCGGGAGACGAGGGCGGAAGCGCGGCCGCGACCGAGACCGACGCGAAAGAGGCGGACGGGCTCGGTCGATTCGACGACTCGGGAGCCGCTGTCACCGACGACGCCGCCACCGGTTCCGCGTCGGACTCCGACGTCGACCCCACGGCCGACCCCGGCACCGACTCCGTCACGGACGGCGCCGCCGCTGCGCCGAACGAGCGACGAGAACCGGCGACGGAGGCGGCGGCCGAGCCGCGTCCGACTCCGACCGCCCAGCGGACCCTCGCCGGCGACACCAC
Source organism: Halorubrum sp. Ea8 (assembly GCF_002252925.1). Classification (NCBI taxonomy): domain Archaea; kingdom Methanobacteriati; phylum Methanobacteriota; class Halobacteria; order Halobacteriales; family Haloferacaceae; genus Halorubrum; species Halorubrum sp. Ea8. Next base: position 126,093 of record NZ_NHPF01000068.1, on the reverse strand, counting down.
CGAGGCCGCGGAGCGGACCTTCGACTCGCTCCCGTCGCTTCGGGTGCTCGGGCAGCTCCACGACACCTACGTCGTCGCGGAGGCGCCGGACGGGCTCGTGCTGATCGACCAGCACGCGGCCGACGAGCGAGTGAACTACGAGCGCCTGCGGGAGGCGTTCGCCGACGGCGCCGACGCGCAGGCGCTCGCGGAGCCGGTCCGCGTCGAACTCACCGCGCGGGAGGCGGCGCTGTTCGACGACTTCGCAGAGGACCTCGCGGAGATCGGGTTCCGCGCCGAGCGGGCGGGCGACCGCGAGGTGGTCGTCGAATCGGTCCCGGCCGTCTTCGACGCCGCGCTGGACCCTGACCTCCTCCGGAACGTCCTCTCCGCGTTCGTCGACGACGCGGCCGCGGGCGACGAGCCGGTGACCGACGTCGTCGACGAACTGCTCGCGGACCTGGCGTGTTACCCCTCCGTGACCGGGAACACCTCGCTGACGGAGGGGCGGGTCGTCGACCTGCTCGACCGGCTCGACGCCTGCGAGAACCCGTACGCCTGCCCCCACGGGCGTCCGGTCGTGATCCGACTCGACCGCGAGGAGATCGGATCGCGGTTCGAGCGCGACTACCCCGGTCACGCCGGCCGGCGCGCGGAGTGACCCGCCCGCGGGACCCCTCACCGCCCCGGCGACCGCAGAGAGGTACGCTTTAGGCGAGCGCCGTGGACGCATCGGTATGGAACGCGTAGCGGTAATCGGCGCGTCGATGACCCAGTTCGGGCAGCGCGACGCTTGGGTGCAGGAGCTGTTGGCCGAGGCGGGCGCGGCCGCGCTCGACGACGCCGGCATCGACGGCGGCGACCTCGATCACCTGTACGTCTCGAACATGGCCAGCGGCGAGTTCGAGGGACAGACCGGCGTCCCGAACGCGCTCGCTCACGACTTGGCGGCCACGGGAGCGTACACCGCTCGGATCGACCAGACCTCCTCCTCGGGGGGCGCGGGCGTGTACGCCGCGTGGCAGTCGGTCGCCTCCGGCGCGAGCGACGTCACGATGCTCGTCGGCGGCGAGAAGATGACCCACCGGACGACCTCGGAGGCGACCGACGTGATCGCGTCGCTCACGCACCCGGTCGAGTACAAACACGGCGTCACGCTCCCCTCGTTCGCGGGGCTCACCGCCCGCCTGTACCTCGACGAGTACGACGCGCCCCGCGAGAGTCTCGGGAAGGTCGCGGTGAAGAATCACCGGAACGGCGTGGACAACCCCCACGCGCAGTTTCAGAAGGAGGTCGACCTCGACACGGTGCTCGGTTCGCCGGTCGTCGCCGACCCCCTCCGGTTGTACGACTTCTGTCCGATCACGGACGGCTCCGCGGCGCTCGCGTTCTGTCCCGAGTCCGTCGCCCAGGAGTACGTCCCCGAAGACGAGTACGCGGTGATCTCCGGAATCGGCGGCGCGACCGACACCCACGTCGTCCACGAGCGCGCGGACCCGACGACGATGGGCGGCGTCGTCGACTCCTCGGAGATCGCGTACGAGATGGCCGGCGTCGGACCCGACGACGTCGACGTCGCTGAGCTCCACGACATGTTCACCATCCTCGAGTTCCTCCAGAGCGAGGACCTCGGCTTCTTCGAGAAGGGCGAGGGGTGGAAGGCGGTCGAGGAGGGCGTCACCGACCGCGACGGTGACCTCCCGATCAACACCTCCGGCGGGCTCAAATCGAAGGGCCACCCGCTCGGGGCCAGCGGCGTCGCACAGGTGTACGAGATATATCAGCAGGTCACCGGGAACGCCGGTCCGCGGCAGGTCGAGGCCGACACGGGGCTCGCCTGCAACGTCGGCGGGTTCGGGAACTGCGTGACCACCGCGATCCTGGAGGGAGGACGATGAGCGACCACGAGACAAGCGACACCGACGACGCGACCGGTAGCGACGGGAAACGGGGCGCCGAACCGACCTTCGAGGCGGCGGAGTACGCGGACGGAACGGTCACGTATCCGCCTCACACCGTGAGCCCGAACGGCGCCGAGCGCGTCGGGACGGTCGACCTCCGCGAGTACGAGGCCCGGATCGTCACGTGGACGATGTCGACGGCGACTCCGCCGGGCGTCCGCGAGCCGAACACCCTCGCGATCGTCGAGTTCGACATGGGCGACGAGTACGACGGCCCGGTGGTGCGCGCGCTCGGGCAGGTGGCCGAGCGCGGGGGCGCGGACGACGCCGGTGAGCCGGGCGACGTCGAGGTCGACATCGGCGACCGCGTCGAACCCGTCTACGCCGACGACCTCAGGGAGCCGGGCGCGGGGATCCGCGAGCCGGCGAGCCAGGACTGGGACGGCTTCCGGTTCCGACCGGTCGAGTGATCCGTCGCCCCGTCTCGTAACGGCGTTTCAGGCCCGGAACCGCGACGCCTCCGAGTCGGTGAGTCCGCCGAGGCGCGCCTCGTGGGCCCCGTCAAGCGTGTACACGTCGGGGCGGTACCGGATCTCCTCGGTCACCCCGTGGGCCTCCCCGAGCCGTCGGCGGACGCGGTCGACGTCCTCCCGGTCGAAGTAGTTCGGAGTGAACACGAGCACGGCGTGGTCCGCCTCGCCGAAGGCCTCGCGGCCCGCCCGCGTCGTGACCTTCGCGTCCCAGAACCGCTCGGCCGCGACGTCGTCGACCACCGCCTCCCAGAGGTCGTCGACCGTCTCCGCCGGTCGCTCGACGAGCCACTTCCCGCTCAGATAGGTCGTTTCGAGCGCGAGTCGGTCGGCGTCGGCGACGGTCTCACCGTCTGCCGGGAGCGTCGTCCGCCCTCCGTCGTCGACCGACGGCAGGTCCGCCTCCGTCGTCGCCGCGGGCCGCGTCACGCCGTGTCTCGGGAAGTAGCCGTCGCGGGCGTTCCGCGGGAACCCCGTCACGTGCTTGACCCGGAGCCAGTGCCACCCCGCCTCGTCGATCTCGGTCGGCGCGCGATCGGTGACCATGTCCCTGCTTCCGTGCCCCGAGAGAAAACGCTCCCGCCGAGAGAGACCGGGCCGCCCGAGCGGCCGCCGTCCTCAGAGACGCCGGAAGTCGCCGAGCCGCGTCCCGTTCAGGAGGTACGCGTCGCCGGCCGGCAGCGCGTCCGGGAGGAACGGCGCGAGGAACGACTGCCCGTCGACGTTGACCCACGTCCCGCCGGAGCGCTCGTTGAACGCCGGGAAGACGATGAGCTCGGGCGGGTCTTCGGGAGCGGCCGCCGCCGATTCGTCGTCTCCGACGAACGCGGCCGGATCGAGCCGGCCACGGAGCCAGGCGCGTTCGACGCGAGAGCCGCCGACGGAGTCCTCCAGCCGCACTTGCGGGTGTTCGTGGCCCATGCACACCACGTCGGCGTCGAGCAGCGCCGGGTCGGGCCAGGTGTGGCCGTGGAGGACGGCGACGCCGCCGGTCCGGCGTCGCCTCGCTTCGTCGCCGCCGTCGCCGACCCCGCCGAGAAGCCCGCCGCCGGCACCGATCACGTCGAGGTCGTCGGCGAACGCCTCCGCGACCCCCGCGTCGTGGTTCCCCTCGACGAGCGTCATCGGGACCCTGTCGGTCACCGCTCGGATCAGGGTCTCCAGCTCCTCGCGCTCCTCGCCCTCCGGCGCCGCGATGCGGTGCGCGAGGTCGCCGAGGACGACGAGCCGGTCGGCGTCGGTCTCCGCGAGGAGGTCAGAGAGGCGCTCCCGGCGCTCGTCGGCTCGGTCGTCGAGCTCGACGCCGCGCTCGTAACGGAGGCCGACCTCGATGCCGGCGTGGACGTCGGCGACGAGCAGCGCGCGCTCGCCGCTGAGGTCGGCCACCGCGGCGGGCTCGCCGACGACCGGCTCGACGCCAGGCGACGCGCCCCGCGCCATCAGATCGGCTTGAGCACGCCGTCGCCGGGCTCGTAGCACTTCCCGCTCATCAGCGCGTCCTGGATCGCGTCCTCGACCGCGTCCGCGGCGACGCCGTGTCCGTCGACCACGCGGTCGACGACCGCCTCGCGGTCGGCACCGTCGCCGTCGTCGAGCGCGCCCATGGCATCGATGACGGCGTCCTCCAGGTCGACGTCCTCGCCGCCGTCGTCCGATCCATCGTCCGATCCGTCGGCCGCGTCCGTCTCGTCGCCTCCGGCCGCCCCACCGGTCGCGTCGTCATCCGCCTCCGCTTCGACGGGGTCGGCGTCGAGGTCGGCCGCCGCGGCGTCTTCCGGCGTCTCCTGTAGCTCCTCTGGGTCCGGCACGTCGATGTCGGCCTCCCCGGGCTCGTCGACCTCGGAGCCGGTCGCGAAGTCGGTGCCGAACTCGGACTCGATCTCCTCGCGCTCCGTCTCGTCGAGCTCGTACATCTCGTCGCCCGCGGCGCCGACGTCGTCCGAGCCCGCCGGGGCCTCCGCGTCGTCGGCCCCCTCGTCGACGTCGATGGGCTCCTCGGCGTCGATGTCGGCCTCGCCGGCGTCGATGTCGGACTCCCCGTCGCCGGTCTCGAAGTCGCCGAGTCCGCCCTCTCCGACGTCGGAGGCGGCGGACGCCGCGGTGTCGTCGCTCGCGTCGGTCTCGTCGACATCCGCCGTGCCGCTCTCGGCCGATGTGGTCGCGTCGCTTTCCGTGGAGGTGGTCGCGTCGCTCTCGGCGGGGGTGGTCGCAACCGTCTCGCTCTCCGAGACATCGGTCGCGCCGACCTCCTCGACCGAGTCGGCCTCGTCGCCGGCGTCGGCCGCGGTCCCGGTCGCGTCGACCGGCGCCGCCCCGGCCTCAGCGGTCGCTTCGGCCTCGACGCCCGCCTCGTCGGCTTCCGACGGCGCCGCGGCCCCGGTCGGGGCCTCGATCGTCACGTCGGTCTCCGGGAGCGCGCCGATGTCGCTCTCGCCGCCGGCGTCCGGGGCGAGGTCGAGCGTCCGGACCTCGTCGCGGTCGCCGGCGATCAGCTCCAGCGCGTCGACGGCGAGGCGCCGGACCGCCTCGACGTACGCCGTCGAGGTGTCGTAGTGGTCGATCGCCTTCGGGATCCCCGCCGCGAGCGACGCGGGCGCGCCGCCCGATTCGAGGGCCGCGCGGAGCTCGTCGCCGCGGAGGTCGGCGTCGAGGGCCTCGGCGAAGACGGCGAGGCGGTCCAGCGTCGCCTCCGCGGCGGAGACGACCCAGCGGTCGCGGGTGTCCCCGTCGACCTCGTTCAGGCTCTCGGGCCGGACGGAGGTGAACACGCGGTCGGAGTCCTCCGGCTCGAAGGTGCGCGCCTTCCCCGTGAGCGCGACGAACGACGGCGGGTCGGCGCGCTCTAAGAACGCCTGCGCCTCTGGCTGGTACTGGCCGGCGTAGGTGACGAAGGCGCCGGAGGGGTCGACGACGCGCCCGCGGCGCGTCTCGTCGTTCACGCGCTCGACTTCGGTGAGCACGCCGGCGACGAACAGGCGGTTCACGCGCTCTCCCGTCGGCGTGACCACGTAGTTCGGGGCGCGCTCCTCGTCGCTCTCGGAGTAGGAGAGGGAGGCGTCGTCGAACTCGGCGGCGAACACCCGGCGGGCGACCTCGCGGGCGCCCGGCCCGTCGTCGCTCATTCGGCCACCTCCGCGAGCGCGGCTCTGGCGTGCTCGGCCGGGTCGTCGTCCGCGAGTTCGAACTCGACCGCGTCGAGGTTGGCGCCGTAGTCGTCGACCGAGAGGTTGCCGCGGACGCGGTAGGCGCGCCCGACGAGCGAGTCGGCGATCTCCTCGGCGACGACCTCCTTGTCCATCGCCTCTTTCGCGGCGTCGAGGGCGTCGTCGAGGCCGCCGCCGTACACTTCCGCGGTGAGCTCGTCGTCGAGCACGACGGTGACGGTGTCGGTGCCGTCGTCGAGGATCGCCTTCACGCGCAGGTCGTCCTCGCCGTCCACGTCGCCGTGGCTCCGGCACTGACCGTTCTGGACCACGCGGCCGCACTCCGGGCAGCGCTCGATGAGCCCGGAACCGTCGCGGATCTCCAAGACGTTCCCGACGACTTCGACGTCGAACATCCCGCCCGAGTCGACCGCCTCGCCGACCGAGAGGCGGGGGGCGTCCTCGGCGACCTCGACCGGGTCGGGAAGCGGCGTCACCGTCGAGAACTCCGTGAGGTTGAGCGAGGGGACGCCGCGGAACTCGCGGACGTACACGTCCTCGATCCGGAGGTCGGCGCCCGGCTCCATCTCGGGCCGCGGCTGCCAGTCGGTGAAGGGGAGCCTCGCGGTCGCGTCGCCGACGACGCCCTCGAGGATATCGGTCTCGCCGTCGCGCCCGGAGATCGTCTTCTCGTCGACCTCCAGCACGCGGACCTCGACGTTGCGCCCGCGGTCGCCCGCGCTGATGTCGACGAGGTTCCGGTCGCCGCCGACCTCGCGGTCGACATCGACCGGCTCGTCCGCGATGGCGACGGTGGTGGAGTCGTTGAGGTTGAGCTCCGGCTCGCCCTCCCACTCCCGGACGCCGGCGTTGCCGATCGTCAGCGAGTCGCCGGGCTCGAACCCGAAGTCCTGCCAGGCGGTGTAGGAGATGACGCCCGTCTCGTCGGCGACCTCGCCCTCGCGGATCGTGAGGTCGTCGCCCTGGTACCGGATCGTTCGGGTCCCCTGCGTGAGCACCTTGACGGTGACCGTCACGCCGTCGTTGTCGGTGGTGATCTCGCCCACGTCGACCGCGTCCGGCGTCGGCGTCGAACCCCCGCCGCCGCCACCGTGTTTTCGCCGGACGCTCTGTTTCGCCTCGTCGATCGGGACGCTGTACTCCAGCAGGTTCTCCAGGTCGGCTTTGACCTCCTCTTTGTCGACGCCGAGGTCGGAGGCGAGCTCCTCGGCATGGCTGTTGACGTCCATCGAAGTCGACTTCGACGCGACCGCACAAAAGGATTCACCACCCGGGAACGGTCGGGGGGCGCGGGGCGACACGGTCGGTCCGCTCGAAGTGTCCCCGGCGACGGGCGGGCGCTCGCGCCGGTACTGCTAAACCGTCCCCGTTCGCAACGTGAGACATGGACGAGATAGACGTCGACGCGCGCGTCACGGGGGAACGAACCGTCATCGACGTGACCGGGACCCGCGACGTCGCGGTCGTCGTCCGCTCCGACGGCGGCGAGCGGATCTACCTCCCACCCGAGAGCTTCGACGAGCCCGTGTCGGGGTCGCCGTACACCTCGCCGTATCAGGGTGCGAGCGGAGTCGACGGCGAGGAGAGCCCGTACGGCGGCACTTCCGGCAGCACCCGCGGCGTGGTCGAGACGGCCGAGGGGTTCCGTATCAGCCACCCCGAGCCGGCGACCGAGTTCGACGTGTACCGCCGCGACGAGGAGTAGGCCGGATCGAGAGGGTCGGACCGCGCTCTACGCCACGTCCTCGTACACCGCCAGCGTGTCCTCCGCCACGTCCAGCCACTCCCGACGCTCGTACTGCGGCGGCTCCTCGCGGTCGAGCGCCTCGATGAGGCCGTCGACGATCGACTCCGAGTCCGTCTCGACCTCCACGAGACAGCCGTCGGGGAGCACCTCGGCGACGCCCGATGGCGTCGCGACGACCTGCGTCCCCGCCTCCAGCGCCTCCGTGATCGTGATCCCGAACGGCTCCGCGTACGAGGGGGAGACGAACGCGTCCGAGGCGGCGTAGTAGTCGCCCAGTTCCGCCTCGGGGACGTAGCCGACGAACTCGACGCGGTCCTCGATACCGAGGAGCTCAGCGAAGCGCTTCAGCTGCTCCGTCTGGTGGCCCGACCCGCCGACGACGAGGGTGACGTCGCGCCCGCGGAGCTTCTTCATCGCGTACAGCAGGTGGGAGATCCCCTTCTGGTCGGTGTGTCTGCCGACGAAGAACAGCATCTCGCCGTCGATATCGAGGTCCTCACGGACGTCCTTGCCCGAGAACTTCGGCGTCGAGAAGCCGTTGTACACGACGCGGGAGTCGGCGTCGTACAGCTCTTTGATGTCCCCGCGGACGATCTCGCTGACGGCGATGTTCGTGTCGGCGGCGTTCGCGAGCCGGCGCTCGGTCTCGACCTCGCGCGTGGGGGGGTCGATGTTGCGGTCGCTCGCCAGCGAGTGGAAAGACGAGACCCACGTCGCGTCCGACGCGCGGGCGGCCTGCCGCCCCGGCGCGTAGCCGAACCAGTCGTGCGTGTGGATCACGTCGTGGTCGGGCGCCAGCTCGGCGAACCGGTCGCTGAGGCGCTCGATGCGGGCGGCGATGTCTCCGTCGCCCGTCTCCACGGGTTCGAGGCCCGGCTCGTCGTCCGGCGCGAACTCGGCAGGCAACACGAGAGTGGCCTCCACCCCGAGGTCGTCGCGGAGCCCGGAGAACAGTTCGCCGACGTGGACGTCGAGCCCGCCGGTGATGTTCGGCGGGTACCCCCATCCCAGCATGAGTACGCTCGGTGGCATACCTGCCCGTTTCTGGAGTCGGCACTTAGGTATGCCCCTCGTCCGGCGGAGCGAGCGGCTTCGAGGCGGCGGAACGAGACGAAAAGACGCTCGGGGGTCGCGGAAAAAACCGGTTCAGGCGGCTCGCACGGCGTCGCGCAGCGCGCCCGTCCGGTCGGTGATCGCCGCCGCGGCGTCGGCGAGCAGGTCGAGCGGGTCGTCGGACTCGGACTTCACCGTCAGCACCGGCTCCGTCTGGCCGCCGGACTGTTCGGGATTCATGTCGTAGGTCGCGGCCGCGACGCCGTCCGTCTCCAGGAGGACGCCCTTCAGCACGTTCATGAACGTGTGATCCTCGCCGGCGATCTCGATGCGGAGTTCCGTGTCGGTCTTCTCGATGACCCGCAGTTCCATACTCTTGGGGTCGGGCGAGCGGCGTTTCAAGCTTTCGTCTCCCGGATATCGGAGGATGCGGACGACTCGCACGCGCCTCCAACGCGACTCGAACGCGCCCCGGCCGAGACCCGAACACGCCTCCAACGCGACCCGAACACGCCTCCAACGCGACCCGAACACGCCCCGAACGCGACCCGCGAAGAACCCGAACGCGTATGTCGCCGGCGTCGATCGACGGCATATGCGACTCCGACGACTGTCGGCCACCCGGGCCGCCGCGGCGCGGTACGTCGCCGAGCTGTGGCTCCCGTATCACCGCGACCTCGCCGAGCGCGTCGACGGGCACGCCCTCGCCGACCGGCCCGAGGGGGAGCTGATCGCCGAGGAGACCGACTTCCGGCTCGATCGACTCCGCGAGGACGACTACCGGCTCTGGGTGGTCTCGGTCGCCGCCGCCGGTGGATCGGACGAGCCGGTCGACGCCGCGGCGCTCGATTCCGAGGGGCCAGGGGCGCTCGATCCCGCGGCCCCCGCGGCTCCGGGCGTCCCCGGCCCGGACCGCGACCTTGTCGCGTTCGTCTCGACCGGCGTCGACGCCTGTCCCGTCGTGTTCGACCGCCCCGACCGGCTCGTCGTCGGGGACCTCTACGTCTCGGCGGCGTTCCGCGGCACCGGGCTCGCCGACCGACTGATGGAGCGCGCGGCGATCGACGCCCGAGAGCGGGACTGCGAGGAGCTCCGGCTCGACGTCGACGCCGACAACGAGCGGGCGCTGGCGTTCTACGAGAAACAGGGGTTCGAGGCGTACCGCGAGCGGCTGACGCGTCCCGTGGAGTGAGCGGTTGCTCGTGAAGCTTCGCTCGGTGGGTTCGGTGCTGACTCTACGATGACCTCCTCCGAAGCTCTCGTTGCGACCGCACCGCGACCTCACGCCTCCCCAGCCTCGCCGCTCGCTCCGGGCTCCCGCCGGTCGCCCACGTCGCTCACGGCGTCCCTCGCGCGTGCTCCTCGTGGCCTGTCGGCCACTCGGAGGCACGCGCCACCGCGGCTCTTCTATACGTAGGGCCGTGGCACAACGCGCCGTCCGTCTCGCGCCGGCGCCGCGGCTAGGCGATTTATAAACGGAAAAGTCGCACGGGGTCGTCTGACGGGGCGTTACTCGTCGGCGTCGACCGCCACTTCGTCGGCGTCGACGTCGACGGCGGCCTCCTCCTCGGCGGCGACCTCGCGCGGCCGCGCCTCCAGCGTCAGCTTCTGGACCTCGACGCGGCGCAGCGGGTAGATCAGCTTCGCCTCGCCGTAGATGGCCGAGGAGAGGTTCCCCTCGACGATGGCGTCGACGAACTCCACGAAGGTGCGCTCCTCGGCGGCCGCGTGGACCTTGTCGATCATGACGCGGCGGATCGCCTTCTCCTGGGAGCGGTCGGCCTTCTTGGTCGTCAGCGCCACGGGCTGGACGCGGATGCGGTAGTCGTCCGTCGTCAGCACCGTGATCGACGCCTCGACCTTGGAGGCGCCGCGGCGGACGAGCGAGCGCAGGTAGTCCCGCGTGAGCTCGTAGGTGATGAACTCGGTGTACGCCGTGTCGCTGCCGACGTCGGTGATCTTGAACGTCAGCTTGGTGTTGTTCGCGCCGGAGTCGCCGGTGAGCTCGCCGAGCGTCGTCGTGATCGTGCGGCCGACGACCTGGTCGGGCTCCTCGGCGAGGGTCTCGCCGAGCTCCTGCCGGTCGAACTGTTCGGGCGCCAGCACGGTGTACCAGCGCTTCTGTTCTCTGCTCTTGGATACGGATCGTTCGCTCATGTGTTGGTGGTGTCGCCGTTGGTGTCGGAGCGGCGCCCTCCGTCGTCGGCCGCGAGGTGCGTCCTCGCGCGCTCGACGATTCGATCTGCGACGCGTGCGTTCACGACGTGGTCGTCCACGGTCGACCGCAGTCCGCCGGTCGTCGGCCGCTCGATCGCGCACTCGATCGCGTCGCCGTCGACGCGGGTGGCCATCGAGTCGGTCTCGTCCGGGGCGAGCGCGGCGGCGACGAGGGCGGCGTCGGCGTGGGTCGTCCGGACGGTCGCCGTCCGGGTCGCCCCGTCGCCACGGGGGTCGTCCCCGCTCATAGCGCCTCCCTGAGCGCGGCGAGCGCGCCCGTGATGTCGCCGTCGGTTTCGGTTCCGCCGCCCTCACCGCCAGCGCCGACCGCGAGCCCGCCGCGCTCGGCGGTCCCCCAGCCGTCGCCGTCGAACTCGGTGGCGACCGACCGACAGGCGTCGCCGAGCCCGAGGGGCTCGACCGCCGCCGCGGCCAGCCGACCGGCCGTCTCGTCGACCGCGACGGCGACCGGCTCGGGCGACCGGAAGTCGCGGGCGAGCCGGGCGACGGTCGGGAGGACGGCGGCCGCGTCGCGCGCGGCGGCGCCGTCCTCGTCCGGGTCGCTCCCCGCGAGGTCGACGCGGACGACGACGCAGCCGTCGTACCGGCCGGTCGTCGCGGCGTTGAGCGCGCGGTGCGCCGCCAGCCCGTGGGACCGCCACGCGTCGAGCGCGGCGGTCCGCAGGTCGTCGCTCGGCTCGGGGTCGAGCGCCAGCGCGACCCCCGTTCCGGGGGCCTCGCGGGCGAGCGCCTCGAGGACGTCGGCGTAGCCGCCGACCGTCTCGAACGGGCCGTCCGCCGCGTACGGGCGCAGGGCGCGCTCGACCGCCGAGGCGGCCCGCGCGCTGCCCCCGTCCGCGTCCGCGACGTCGACGGCGACCAGCGACGCGAGGCGTCGGTGGGCGTCGTCGTCGAGGGCGGCCGGGAGCCCGAGCTCAGCGAGTGCGGCTCGCGCGCTCTCGGGGTCGCCGGAGTACGGCGTCCGGACGAGCGTCGAGGCCGCGACTCCGTCCGCGAGGTCCGCGGTCGGAATCGCGACGCCGGGTCGCCGGCGGACGCGCTCCGACGCCTCGGCGGCGTCGAGCGCGTCGCCGGAGCCGTCCGTTCCGGGGACGGAGCCGGCCGCGACGACGCCCGCGAGGGCGACGACGGGGTCCGGCTTGACGCCGAGCGCGCGCGAGACCGCGAACGCGTCCGTGCTCGCCGGGCGTCCGGCGCCCGGGATCGCGTGCGGACCGCGGGCGGCCCCGACGGTCACCGAGACGCCGTCGTCGGCGTCGCCGGGAACCGGATCGGTCGAGACTCGGACCTGGAACGGCGTGCCGACGGCTCGCAGCGCCCGGGCGAGCAGCCCCGCGGCTGCCAGCGCGTCGCCGTCGTCGGTCGCGACGAGCCGGGCGAACGGCGCGTCGGCGAGGACGTCGGCGAGGGCGTCGGGGGCGGGCGTGGCGGTCGTCGCTTCGGTCATGGGTCGGGTGGTGCTGTCGTGGATCGGTCGTGGGCGGTTCGTCGGTCGCGGGCGGTTCGTCGGTCGCGGGCGGTTCGTCGCCCGTTCAGCGCGTCGCGTCGTCTTCGGTTCCGCGTCGGTTCCTCGGAGCGTCGCGCGGCGTCGTTACTCGTCGCCGACCAGTTCGGCGGCGCGCTCGTAGGTGTACGTGAACTCCTCGTCGATCTCGTCGCCGCGGTAGTAGTTCGCGAGGCGGCGGATCTTCGACTCGGTGTTCTGGAGCGCGCGCTTGTTCTGGTAGTCCTGGCCGTTCTCCGCCATGTGCTCGCGGAGGCGGACGGCGCGTTCCATCAGCTTGCGGAGGTCCTCGGGGTACTCCGCGGCGGCGTCGTGCTCCTCGAGGATCTCGGTGAGCTTCTTGCCGGTCGCCAGCTTCACGTCGGGGACCGGAACGCCCTTGACGCCCTCGTCACGCAGCTTGAGGCCGATGACGCTGGGGTCGTGGCCCTGCTCCGCCAGTTCGACGACGCGGGACTCGATGTCCTCGGCGTCGACGTCGCTCCACTCCGGATTCTCGTCCGTCGCCGGCTTGTCCGAACCGGACGAACCGCGACGGCGCGTGTGCATTCGTGCCATTGTCTGAAATTGGAACGGCACAACCACAACGTGACCGCGGCTCCGCGCGGCGCGGCTGTCGAGGGCTCGCATCGAGCGAGCGGTCCCGCGGTCCGATCCGCGCGAGCGGACCGGCCCGAGCCGCGACGCCGGAGGCGTCGGTGCACTGCTACATTCCCAAGCCGCGGGCGAAGAGGCCCCGGCGCGTCGGATCTGCAGCTGTGCTGTTCCCATCCATGACCTCGCCGCCGGGGTTCTTAAGGGTGTTCTTGTGGACCGCGACGCGTCCGGGACGGAATCGACCGACCGTCTGGCACGCGGCGTGAGAAAGGAGGATTTAGGTGGGTCGTCGGTCACCGGCCGCGTAGGAACGTCACATGATCGATCCACAAGACGACGATTCGGCGGATCGCGTCGACGACGAACCCCCCGATGAACCGCCCGACGACGTCCAGCCGGACCGCGTACCGCCGGACGGTGCACCGCCGAGCGGCGGTCGCGAGTCGGCCGGCGACCCGGTCCTCGTCGCCGACGGCGGGTTCGGCGACGAGTCCGGAGCGACGAACGAGCCCCGGATCAGCTTCTACGGCGGGAAGTGGGCGAGCACGATCCCGCTCGCCTTCTTCATCGTCTGGGCCATCTTCCAGAGCGGCGTCCTCGGGATCGGCGACACGAACGGCCTCGTCATCGGCGCGCTCGTCGGGACTATCCTCGGGATGTTCTTCGCGCGAGGCGACTGGAAGACGTACGCCGACACCATCTTCGAGGGGATGACCCAGCGCGTCGCCGCGACCGCGATCGTGGCGTGGCTGTGGGCCGGCATGTTCGCCGACACCCTGCAGGTCGGCGGATTCGTAGAGGGGCTCATCTTCGCCGCGAACGCGTTGAACGTCGGCGCGGCGACCTTCCCGGCGGCCGCGTTCGTCCTCTGCGGCCTGCTCGCGACCGGGATCGGGACGGGGTACGGGGCCACCATCGCGTTCGTCACCCTGTTCTTCCCGGCCGGCGTGCTGATCGGCGCGAACCCGGTGCTGCTGTTCGCCGCGATCCTGTCTGGCGCGGTGTTCGGAGACAACCTCGCGCCCGTCAGCGACACGACGATCGTGAGCGCGGTGACGCAGGACGCCGACATCGGCGGCGTCGTCGCCTCGCGGTTCAAGTACGCGATCGCGGCGGCGATCCCCGCCTTCGCCGCGTACCTGATCGCGGGGTCGATCATGTCCGGCGTGAGTCTGGAGGGTGCCGTCGCGCTCCGCGAATCCGCGAACGCACTCGGGCTGGTCCACCTGGTCTCGATGGGAACCGTCATCCTCACGGCGGTCGCCGGGCGTCACATCGTCGAGGCGATCTCGTGGGGACTCGTCGTCGCCGTCGCGTTCAACCTCGCGTTCGGCCTCTCGTCGGTGAGCGACGTCCTCGTGTTCACGGTGCCCGAGGCCGGAACGTTCAGTTCGCTCCCGTTCGTCGCGGTCGGCGAAACGGCGGGCGTGGGCGGGAGTCTGTACACGGGCGCGACCGGGTTTTTCCCGCTCATCGTGCTGACCCTCCTGATCGTGGCGATGGCGCAGATCATGATCCGCGGCGGCGGGTTCGCGGCGATTCAGGAGTTCCTGCTCAACTCCGTCGCGACCAACGTCCGCCGCGCTGAACTGACGATGGTCCTCGGCACGGCGACGATCAACGGAATGATCACGATCAACACGGCCGCGGAGATCGCGATCGCGCCGTACATCGCGCGGATCGGCGAGAAGTTCAACATCAACGGCTACCGGCGCGCGAACATCTTGGACGCCAACACCTCGGCGCTCGGGTACATCTTCCCGTGGGCCGGCGGCGTCCTCGTCGGCTACCAGGTGATGGTCGGACCCGGCGGGCTCGGCGAGCAGTACGGGGCGGAGATGGTCGTCAACCCGATCGAGGTGGTGCCGTACGTGTTCCACGGCTGGTTCCTCGTCATCGTCTTCCTGCTGGCCGCGATCACCGGCTTCGGGCGGGAGTACATCCCCGACCGGATCTCCGAGGAGGTGTCGCGCGCATGAGCCGCTTCGAGAAGTTCCTCGCCGGGTGGTCGTTCCGGGGGTCGACACCCGACTACGAGCCCGGCGACGTGCTCGAGGTGATGGTCACCGGCGACGCGGGCGGCGAGACGGTCGCCCGCATCGGCGACTCGACGCTCCGGATCGAGGACGCGCCCGACGACGCCGTAAACACTCGCATTCGGGTCGCGGTCGAGACGTGGGACGAGACGGCCCACCGCGGCACCGGAATCTACCGCGAGACGGTCGGCGGGAGCGCGTTCTGACCGCCCCGGACCGGGGCGCTTTTTAAGACGACCGCCGAAGAAACGAGCGTGCTATCGGTCGAGCTCCACGCGCACTCCGCGCTGTCCTACGACGGCCGCGACCCGGTCGACCTCCTGTTGGAGCAGGCGGCCGCGGTCGGGCTGGACGCGCTCGCCGTCACGGACCACGACGAGATCGACGCCAGCATCGAGGCGGCCGAGAAGGCCCCCGAATACGGGCTCGTCGGCATCGTCGGCATGGAAGTGACCTGCGCGGTCGGTCACGTGCTCGCGTTCGGCATCGACGAGCGCGTCGAGAGCGGGCTCCCCTTCGACGAGACGCTCGACCGCATCCGCGATCAGGGCGGGATCGCGGTCGTCCCCCACCCCTTCCAGAAGTCCCGCCACGGCGTCGCCGCCCACATCACCGACGACCAGCTCGCCGGCGCCGACGCCATCGAGGTGTACAACTCCCGGCTGTTCACGGGGCGCTCGAACCGGCAGGCGGAGAAGTTCGCGATCCGGAACCGGCTCCCGATGACGGCCGGCAGCGACGCTCACATCTCGGAGATGGTCGGCCAGGCGGTGACCGAGGTCGGCGCCGACGAACACTCGGCCGACGCGATCCTCTCCGCGATCCGCGACGGTCGGACCAGCGTCGTCGGGAAACGGACCCCGTGGCGCATCTCGCTCCGCCAGTTCGGCGGCGGCGCGAAGCGCCGCGCGCTCCGCGCGCTCGACGCGCTGCGGTAGACCGCGATGGCAGAACTCCCCTCCGCCGACCTGCGCGGGACGTCGCCCGACCGCGTTCGCGACGCCCTCCGCGACGGCGATCCCCTCCCCGGCGGGCGCGGGTTCGCGGGCCGTCTCCTCGACGCGCCCGGCCGCGACGGGCCGGTCCTCGTCCGGGACGTCCTCGGGCGCCAGCCGCTGTTCGTCGAGCGCGAGGCGATCGATCCCGTGACCGCCGGCGCCCCGGCCGGCCACGGACCGACCGACCCGGACGCGTGGAGCTTCTCGCGGACCGCCCTCGACGACCCGACGCCGGTTCCGCCGGGGAGCGTCGCGTCCGCGACCGGGGTCGAACGCGTCTGGGCCCTCCCCGACGAGGCGCCGGCGGCCCCGGGTCCCGCGCAGGCGGCGGTCGACGACGCGGTCGACGCCGCGCTCGGTGGGCTCGAGGCCGAACCCGGCCGGCTCGCCGTCGCCTTTTCCGGCGGCGTCGACTCCGGGCTCGTCGCGGCCGGCGCCCCGGACGCGCCCTGCTACGTCGCCGGCTTCGAGGGGTGTCACGACGTCGCGGCCGCACGCGAGGCGGCCGCGGCGATGGACCGCGAGCTCCGCGTCGTGGAAATCACGCACGAGGAGCTACTGCGCGCCGTCCGGGCGGTCGCCGGCGTCACGGGACGTCGCAACCCGATGGACCTCGCGATCGCGGTGCCGCTGTACCTCGCGGCCGAGGCGGCCGCGGCCGACGGGGTCGATCGGCTCGCGGTCGGGCAGGGCGCGGACGAGCTGTTCGGCGGCTACAGCAAAGTCGTCGAGCCGGCGACGGACGACCGCGTCGACGCGGACACCGTCCGTGGCGCCCGGACCGAGACCGTCCGGACGCTACCGGCCCAGCTCGAACGCGACGTGCTCGCGCTCCGCGCGGCGGGGGTCGAACCGGTCGCGCCGCTGCTCGACGACCGCGTCGTCTCGGCCGCCCTCGCGCTGCCGGGCGAACTGCTCGCGAGCGACGGGGAACGGAAGGTCGCGCTCCGTCGGGCGGCGGCCGGACGCGTGCCGGAGTCGGTCCGGACGGCCGACAAGAAGGCGGTCCAGTACGGGACCTACGTCTCTCGGGAACTCGACCGCCTCGCCCGGCGGGCCGGGTTCAAGCGGCGCATGGACGACCACGTCGGCCGGTACCTCGAGGACCTGTTGGCGGGCGACTGACGCCGCTCGCGTCGTCGCTAACGGGACGACTCGACGGCGCGGGCGCTCCGCGACTGAGTTTTTTCGTCGGAAAACGGCCCGTGAGGGCCGCTGCTGACCAAGCCGCCGTATGGAGTACCAGTCCTACGGCCGACGCCCGATCGTTCGGGCGTCTGGTGACGAATAACGGGGACCGGTATAAAATTCGGGGAGTAGTGACAAATATGGCTGGCGCGGTAGAGGTATAGCTGACGATCGGGCACCGAATCGCCGCTCTCTATTCGGATGTGCCGATCCACACGTCGGAGGAGGGCCGAAACCGCACGCGTATCCGGCCGACGGTCGACGCGCGATCCGACGGTTGACGCGCGGTCCGACGGCCGACGCGCGGTCCGATCGACTCCGCCTGGGTCGGCGCGACTCGCTCACCGAACGAGGTACGGGTCGCTCCCCGCGATGAAGCGTCCGAGGTCGCTCTCGCGACGGAAGTCCGTCGACCGCAGCTCCCGGAGGGCGTCGACGAGCCGTTCGGCGTCGCCCGCCGCCCACTCGGCCGGGTCCTTGACCGGGAGGACGAGCCACCCGGAGCCGAGGAGCTCCTCGCCGTGGAGCGCGTCCATGTCGATCTCGGTCTTCCACGCCCGCGCCGTGTACTGCTCGAGGACGTGTGCGGTCGCCCGGGCGCCGACCGGGAGGAGGACGTGCGCGGCTATCGCGCGGAGTTCGGCGTCGAAGAAGCGCTCCATGTCGTCGTACGACGCTTCGGTCGGCTCGCCGTCGGGCACGCACATGTGGAGGTACGAGAAGTACGTGCGCTCGGTGCGGAGCGGTTCGAACTCCGCGTCTCCGTCCGATCGCCCCCCGTTCGCCGCGATCTCGTTACTCGTCGCCGGCGCGGCTTCGTCGCTCGTCGCCGGCGCGGTCCCATCGGTCCCGCTCGTACCGTCCGGCGCCGCGCCCTCGGCGATCCCCGCGAGCAGTCCCCCCTCGGTCAGCGCCGAGAGGAACGCCGGCGACCACGGCTCGCCGGTGAACGGGATTCCCGTCTCGACGCCGCCGTGGATGTCAGGGCGGTCGCCGACGACGTGGAAGTCGGCGTTGGCGTCGCCGTAACCGGGGACGAACGACCGGCAGTCCGGGCGCATCCCGAAGGGGTTGCGCGTCCGGTCCGTAACGTTCTGCACGTCTCTCCGTACGCGACGCCCCGGATAAATCCCGTTCGGTCCGCGGCCGGAACGGGGTCCGCCGCCGCGTCTCGACGACGGTCGCGGGGACCCCTTCGCCCCCCGGATGCGAGGCGCACGAGGTGCGATGGTTACTCGTAACTTATGGAAACGAGCGGGGTTCACACCGCCGTGGATATGCCGATCGTGACAGTCCGCCGATTATATTTCATAATCGTTAATCTATGATACGAAAACGCATGACTGCGTCGGGGTAGCCGGTCAGCACGCGCCGGAAAGTATTTATATACAACTCCGTTCCGGTCGTTCGAAGACCCATGTTCGACCGCATCCGCTCGGCGGCCATCTTCGGGATCCACCAGGCGACCGTCGCGATTGGTATCTCGCTGTTCCCGGTGGCCGTCTTCGCCCGCACGCGCCTCGGTATCAACGTCCCCGTCGGCCGACTCGTCGAGACCACCGGCGAGGTGTACGAGCGCGTCGAGGAGTAGGCGACCGTTTTCGACCCGGACCGTCCGTTCCCATCGCCGAGCGACGGCGCTCGCGTCGGTTCGGCCGCCCGTTCGTCCCCGCTCGCTCTCCGTCTCACGTTCCGCGGAGCCGTGGCCTCGTCGCGACGATCGACCGACTCGACCGCGACGCGCGGGCCGCGACGGCCCGCGACGAATATGCCCGTCGGAACCGGCGGGCGGTCCCCGAAGGGTTGCCTTTATCTGCGCGCCGGGCCAACGAAGGCGTAATGCGAACACCGACTGGCGACCTCTCCGAGGGGACGGCCGACGAGCTGGGCCGCGACCAGCCCGTCTTCGGACCCGAGCTCGGCGAGTTCGAACACAGCGAGCGCCGCGCGGCGCAGGCCGACGGCGAGGGCGAGATGAAGACCGGGACGACGACCGTCGGCATCAGGACCGCGGACGGCGTCGTGATGGCGACCGACATGCGCGCCTCCCTCGGCGGCATGGTCTCCTCGAAGGACGTCCAGAAGGTCGAGGAGATCCACCCCCGCGGCGCCCTCACAATCGCCGGCTCCGTCTCCGCCGCACAGAACCTCATCTCCACGCTCAAGGCCGAGACGAGCCTCTACGAGACCCGTCGCGGCCAGGACATGTCGATGGAGGCGTTGTCGACGCTCACCGGGAACCTCCTCCGGACGGGCGCGTTCTTCATCGTCCAGCCGATCCTCGGCGGCGTCGACGACGAGGGCGCCCACATCTACTCCATCGACGCCCTCGGCGGCACCACCGAGGAGGAGTACACCGTCACCGGCTCCGGCTCCCAGTACGCCCTCGGTGTCCTCGAACAGGAGTACCACGACGACGTCACCGTCGACGAGGCGAAGACCATCGCCGCGAAGGCGATCCAGTCCGCCGTCGAGCGCGACCTCGCGTCCGGCAACGGCATCAACGTCGCCGTCGTTACCGAGGACGGCGTCGACATCACCCGACACAAGGACTTCGACGACCTGTTGTAAGCCGCTCCGACGCCGACGCCTCGACGCCGTTTTTCCGTTCCCCGATCCGCGTTCGCCGAGCCGCCGGCTCGGTACGCACTCCGCGTCGTCGGGCATCCGCCCCGGCGACCTCGCGGCCCGCCGCGGGTCAGACCCCGCGTTCGTCCGCGTCGTCGGGGGGTGACCGGATCCCGTCGCCCCAGTAGAACCGCGGGCCGAGGAGGAGGTAGCCGCACGCCAGGAAGAGGAGCGCGAACGCGAATCCCTCGCCGATCCACGCCGGGAGAGCGTCGGTCAACATGTGTCCGGCCGGAGTGAGGATGACGGCGGCCTGCACGACGCCCATCACGAGCGCGTCCTGCGCGTGGAGGTCCGGGTACGTGACCGTCGTCCCCATGAGGAGCGCGAACGCGGCGGTCGCCGCGATCAGGACGCTCGGGTCGGTGTAGCCGGCGATCACCGCGGCCGCGAGGATCGTCGCCGCCAGCGTGGTCGGCACGCCGACCGTCTCGCGGGCGTCGCTGTCGTACGCGGTGTACAGCCCGAGCCGGGCGACCGCCGTCGCGACGAACAGGGCGCCGGCGCCGACGCCGACGGCGACGAAGACGGGGTCGCTCGCGAACGACGCCGCGTCGAGGACGACGACCGCGACGAGGGTCGCCGGCGCGACGCCGAACGAGGCCACGTCGGCCAGCGAGTCGAGGTACGGCCCCGCGTCGGTCGAGCCGCGGTGTCTCGCGACCACCCCGTCGAGCCCGTCGGCGACGGCGGCGAGCAGCACCAGCCGGGCGGCGAGCTCGAGGTCGACGGCCGCCGCGACGACGGCGAGGAAGCCGACGGCCGCGTTCGCCACCGTCACCGCGTCCGCGAGCCCGAGCCGCTCGACGAACCGGAAACGCATACCGGATCGGTCGACGAGCCGGGTTTTAGTGCTTGTTATCTGTCGAGCGACCGGGCCGCAGACGCCGGGTCGCGGCCGGTCGAGACGCGTGCGGCCGTCGGCTCAGGGAACGTACCAGATCCCCCGTCCGAAGTCGAGCCACTCGCCGACGACGACGTGCGGGAGCGCGATGATACAGACGAAGATCGTGTAGAAGGCGACCGCCCCCGGCAGCAGCGAGCCGCCGGCGAGCGGGTTCGGCGCGACCAGCCACAGCGCGCTCGCGACCGATGCGGTCACGAGCGCGCCGACCACGAGCACGCCCCACGCCATCACGACGGAGACGCCTTCGGTCCGACTCGGCCGCGCCTCCTCGACGACCATGCTCCGGGCGGACTGCCGCAGCGAGTACCACAGCGGGAAGTAGAGCCCGATGGCGATCACCACGGGCACGAAGACGAAGTAGCCGACGAGCAGCAGCGTCTCGGCGGCGTCGAGCACCCACGACCGCGTGACGCCCCCGCCCGTCGCGAGCCCGCCGCCGAGGTGGAGGAGGACGCCGAGCCCGTAGGCCGCGCCCAGCGCCGTGGTGAACGCCTCCGGCGAGCTCGCTGCGGGACCGACGAGCGACCCGTCGAACACGTTCAGCATGTAGCCGGTGAAGCCGTAGAACGTCTCCGTCCACGCGACGGCCGGGACGATCATCACGGCGCCGCCGCGGACGAGGGCGGCGAGCGCGCGCTGCGGCCGCGAGACGAGGTGGTCGGTGCCGACGAGCGCGTCCATCACGTGGAGGTCGCCGTGCCCCCCCTTCGCGACCGCCGTGCCGAACGCGAGCGCGAGCGCCGGCATCGGGGCGACGACGAACAGCCCCACGAAGCCGACGACGAACGCGAGGTACAGCCCCACGTAGCGCGCGCCGAAGGGGAGCCCGCGGCGCCGGAGGTTCGAGAAGTGCTCGTACCCGCCGTGCGGGAGGTTCAGCGCGACCATCCCGACGAGGTACACGAGCATCTGCGTCCGGAGGCTCGGTTCGGTGCCGGTCGCGTACACGCCGGCGAACGCGACGGTGAGGACCAGTAGCGCGGCGCGCGAGGCGTCGATAGCGGTCCGTTCCGGTTCTCCGAAAAGTCGGCGACGGGCGCGGCTCACGGCTCGCGTGGACATGTCCGCATGTACGGGTCCGAGCGTGTTGTGTGCACGCCGAAATTATGGAGTCTTTTAAGTAACCCGGTCATCCTTCGCCGGTATCAAACCTTAATTCCTCGGCCGACGAAAGGCATCCTATGCCGGGTTCTCGGGCCCTTTTGGTCCATCCGGAGGAGGGGAGCGATCGAATCACGTCGGCGCTCGGCGCCGCGGGGTTCGACGTTACGACGGTCAACAACGCCACCGCCGCGGTGGCGAAGGTGACCACTGGCGAGTACGACTGCATCGTGAGCGAGTACTCCCTGCCGGGCGACGACGGTCTCGCGCTGGCGGAGGCGATCGAGGAGTCCGACGCTCGGATTCCGGTCGTGATGTTCTCCGCGGTGGAGGACGAGGAAGTGTTGGAGGCCGCCTTCGAGAGCGGCGTCGACGAGTTCCTCCACAAGAACGGCTCCGCGTCGATCGATCGCCTGGTGACCGACGTCTCGACGGTCTGCTCCGCGGAGGGCGCGCCGGGCGCCAAGCAGGACGTCTCGGGGCACGAGCCCAGCGTGGAGGAGGTCAGCCGCGCAGTGAGCGAGGCGCCCGTCGGGGTCAGTCTCAGCGACCCCGAACTGCCCGACTACCCGCTCGTGTACGTCAACGACGCGTGGGAAGATCACACGGGGTATCCGACCGAGGAGGCCATCGGTCGGAACCCCCGCTTCCTACAGGGTCCCGGGACGGACCCCGAGACGGTCGAACGGCTCTCGAGCGCGATCTCGGCGGAGGAGCAGATCACCGTCGAGATCCGGAACTACCGACGGGACGGAACCCCCTTCTGGAACGAGCTGACGGTCGCCCCGGTGTACGACGCCGACGGCGACCTGGCCCACTACGTCGGGTTCCAGAACGACGTCACCGACCGCAAGCGCGCGGAGCAGCTCGCGGAGGAGCGCGCGGAGAAGCTCGCCACGGAGCGACAGGCCCTCGACCGTGTCCTCGGCCGGGTGAACGGACTGCTCAGCGAAATCAGCAGGATACTCGTCGAGAGCCGGGACTCGGAGACGATCGCCGAGCGCGTCTGCGAGGAGATCGCCGACGAGCCGGGATACATGGGCGGCTGGATCGCGGAGGTCTCGTCGGCGACGGGGCGGCTGGACGTGACCGCGGCGAGCGGGATCTCGCTCGAGGCGGGAGCGTCGTTCTCCCTCGACGAGA
The DNA here is from genome assembly GCF_002252925.1 of Halorubrum sp. Ea8. NCBI lineage: Archaea > Methanobacteriati > Methanobacteriota > Halobacteria > Halobacteriales > Haloferacaceae > Halorubrum > Halorubrum sp. Ea8. Next base: position 103,379 of record NZ_NHPF01000068.1, on the reverse strand, counting down.
CGCCGCCGGAAGTCAGAGAGGCGATCGAGACCGAGGAGGTCCACGGGCGGGCCGCCGGGAGCGGCTCGGACGGCCGGCTCGCACCGAGCGCGGTCGGCGCGCCCCGTCTCCTCGTCGTCCCGATCACGTACGGCCACCGGCGGTACGGCCTCCTCGGCATCTACAGCAGCGAGGGGAACGCCCTCGACCGGCGCGAGCGGAAGGTGTGCGAGTCGGTCGGGAAGATGATCGCCAACGGGCTCCACTCGGTGGAGACGACCCGCATCCTCACGACCGACCGCGTCGTGGAGCTCCGGGTCGCGATCGGGGACCCCTCGTTCTCGCTCTCGCGGGTCGCCGCCGCGCTCGGCGGGGAGATCGAACACCTCGGCACCACGCGCCTCGACGACGACGCCTGCGAGCTGTACCTCAGGGCGTCGGACCCGACCGAGGACGTGAGCGAGGTCGAGGCGCTTCCGTTCGTCGAGTCGGCCCGGCTGGTTTCGGAGACGAACGGCGACGTCACGATCGCCGTGACCGCCACCCAGTCGCCGCCGCTGACGCGGCTCGCGGAGTACGGCGGCGTCGTCGTCGAGGCCACCGCCGACGCGACGAGCGCGAGCATCACCATCGAGGCGCCGCCAGAGCAGGACGTACGCGGGATGCTCGACGTGTTCCGCGCGGAGTACGAGAGCGTCGAGCTCCGCTCCCGCGTCGAGCGCGAGAGTCGCGACCGGAGCCTGACGGAGTTCGCGGCGGCCGTCGACGACCGCCTCACCGACCGCCAGCGGTCGGCGCTGAAGACGGCCGAGCTGAACGGGTACTTCGAGTGGCCCCGCCCGGTCGACGGCTCCGAGATCGCCGAGCGGATGGGGATCACCCGACAGACGTTCCACCAGCACCTCCGGGCGGCCGAGCGCAAGCTCGTCGAGGCGTACGTCGACCCGCGCTCGCGGAACTGAACACCGGTTCGCTCCATGTTCAGCGCACGCGACTCCGCCGATATCGACGCCGACCCGCAGTCCGTCTTCGACTTCCTCGACGACCCGCACAACCACGCCGCCGTCACGCCCCGCCTCGAAGCCGTCAGGGACGTCGAGCGGCTCCCGAACGGCGGGAAGCGTCTGGCGTACACCTACCGGATGGCGGGCCTCGGAATCGACGGGGAGATCGTCCAGACGGTCCACGAACCGACCGAGCGAATGACATTCGAGCTCCGCGGTCGGCTGACGGGCGCGATCGACCTGACGTTCGAGCCGACGGACGGCGGGACGAGACTGACGTACGCGGCGGAGTACGACCTCCCGGAGAACGCGCTGACCTCCCTCGGAGAGCCCGTGGTCCGGCGGTTCAACGAGCGGCAGGTGCGGGCGACCCTCGACGCCGTCGCGGAGCGGTTCGAGGCGGACGGGGCGTGACCCGCGGCCGCGACTTGCGCCAGAATCGGCGGAACGAGCCCTCACGTGGGCGAAGTATTAAGAACGGGATGGCCTAAGTTCGGGGTATGGACCCGACTCCCCTCCAATCCGGTTTCGGCTTCGGCCTGGTGAGCATCGGCCTACTCTTCTTGTTGCTGGTGGTCATCACGCTCTGGCAGTCGTTCGAGATCGTCGACGCCTACGAGAAGAAGACGCTCACGGTGTTCGGCGAGTACCGGAAGCTGCTGGAACCGGGTATCAACCTCATCCCGCCGTTCGTCTCCCGGACGTACGCGTTCGACATGCGGACGCAGACGCTCGACGTTCCCCGCCAGGAGGCGATCACGCGGGACAACTCGCCGGTGACGGCGGACGCGGTCGTCTACATCAAGGTGATGGACGCGAAGAAGGCGTTCCTCGAGGTGGACGACTACAAGAAGGCGGTCTCGAACCTCGCGCAGACCACGCTCCGGGCCGTCCTCGGCGACATGGAGCTCGACGACACGCTGAACAAGCGCCAGGAGATCAACGCGAAGATCCGGAAGGAGCTGGACGAGCCGACCGACGAGTGGGGGATCCGCGTCGAGAGCGTCGAGGTCCGTGAGGTCAACCCCTCGAAGGACGTCCAGCAGGCGATGGAGCAGCAGACCTCCGCCGAGCGCCGCCGCCGCGCGATGATCCTCGAGGCGCAGGGGGAACGCCGCTCGGCGGTCGAGCAGGCCGAGGGTGACAAGCAGTCGAACATCATCCGGGCGCAGGGGGAAAAGCAGAGCCAGATCCTCGAGGCGCAGGGGGACGCGATCTCGACGGTCCTCCGGGCGCGGTCCGCGGAGTCGATGGGCGAGCGCGCCATCATCGAGCGCGGGATGGAGACGCTCGAAGAGATCGGCAAGGGCGAATCGACGACGTTCGTCCTCCCGCAGGAGCTCACCAGCCTCGTCGGCCGCTACGGCAAGGCACTCTCCGGCTCCGACGTTCAGGACATGGAGGGGCTCGAGGGACAGGAGTTCGACGACGACACCCGCAAGATGCTCGGGCTCGACGACATCGACGAGATCCTCGGGCAGATCGAGGAGTCCGCCGAGATGGACGTCGAGGAGCTGGAGAAGGAGGCCGAAGCGGTCAAGGCCGGCGGCGCCGGCGCGGACATCAAGTCCGCGGACGAGGTCATTCAGGAGATGGACGAGGAGCCAGTCGACGAAGAGGTCGAGCGCGAGACGTAAACTACCCCACCCTACTCCCTCGGCGCTCCGCGCCTCGGTCCTTGAGGGTGTCGTCAGAACGTGCCGCGTTCTGACTGCTAACCAGAAATCAGAGATTTCTGGTGATGAGACTTTGATGTAGACTCCCGGCAATCAGTCGCCAGCAATAGGCTGGTGACTCTCACCGTTCAACGTCCCACCATTCACACGCACGTCTACTTGTGCGTCTCCGCTCCCCGACTTGGGCGAGGAACGGAGTCTGTGTGTCCGCTTTCGAGCGTGCCGTAGCCCGATATTCTTTGCGCCGTTGTAATCCGCGTTCACCTCATACCCACACTTCTGGCATTCAAACTGTTCTCCATGGCGGTTATTCTCGTGCGTGAACCCACAGTCCGTCCGAGAACAGCGTTGGGATGTGTGGCTCGGCTCGACCTGTTCCACGGAGACACTCTGTTTAGGGGCTTTGTAGGAGACGTACTCAAACAAGCGTCGGAACGCCCAGACGTGGTGCCACTCTGCCTGTGGAAGTCGTTCTCGAATGTCGCTCAAGTCTTCGAACGCGATCACGTCGCAGTCGTGTTCGACGGCTTCCGAGACGAGTTCGTTGGCGATCGTGTGGATATACTGTTTGCGCCAGGCTTCTTCACGCTTCCCGAGGCGAAGCAGGGCCTTGTGTGCGGCCTGCGTGCCGCGCCGTTGCATCTCGCCACGTCGCTTCTCGAACTCACGACACCAGTGGTCGTAGTCGTCCCCCTGCCAAAACGTGCCGGTTGAGGACACAGCGAGGCTATTGACGCCGAGGTCGATACCGAGGACAGTTTGGTCGGAGTGCCCGGTATCTTCCGAAACCCCATCACCGTCTGTCCGTCGCATCGAAATGTTGAGATAGAACTCGTCAGTGGCCGTGTCGTACCGAAGCGTACTCTCGCGGAACTCGTAGTTCTCGGAGAGTACGTACCGCTCGTAGGGCGTCGGACTGTCTGCCGGGAGAACGAACGACGGTTCGACTCGGCCCTCAACAGTTGCCAGCGACACCTTGTTCCGGTAGAAGGTTGCGTTCCGGGTGTCGTAGTCCATCGTTTCGGCGGTGAACGTCGGTTGAGAGACGCGCTGTCCCTTTTTCCACCGTTCGACACACGCTTTGACCGCTTCGACAGCGCGTTTGATAGCGGCTTGGACAAGTTGGGCCTGTAGGTCTGTCTCCTCTCGAAGTTCGGAATAGAGCGCGTCACGAACCTCTCGCTTGTTGGTCTTACACTCGGTGTAGGAGGTGTCGGACCAACAGTAGTCGGCGGTTCGGTTCGCGCAGTACAGGTACTGCTCGGCGGTTCGGTGGAGTGCGTCGCGTTGCTCGTCGGAAACGGCGAGTTTCACGACGGCGGTTCGACGCACATCCATGTTTTCAGAGGGTACCCGACGGTAGTTATAGACACGGGAATCGGTCGGTCGCAGTGTGGCGGTTGTGTCGTACCATGTCGGTTTCTTCCCCGACCTACTCGCTCACTCCGTTCGCTCCTTGAGGTCGGGGGCTCCACCTCGAAAATCCTGATCGGCCGCGACGCCGATACCGCCGTCGCCAGCGATACGTATCTCCCGTATCGCCGCCCGAACGACCGGATATTCTGACGCTGCCCCGAACGAAGTGCTTTTGTCGCGCGGCCGACTATCCTCTCGCGTGACTGATGGGTTCGACGGGCGGAAGCGCGAGACGCTCCGGCGGTTCGCCGCCATCGGAGCCGCCGCGCCCTTCGTCGGGACCGCGAGCGCCGACGGCGGCGACGACGCCAACGAGACCCGCGAGGCGATCCGCGGCTACGTGCCGACGACCCCCGGCGCCCACTTCTCGAAGCTCCGCGACGACCTCAGGCTCGGGACCGGCGAGGCGCAGTACCACCTCCGGAAGCTGGAGGAGGCGGGCGAGATCGAGTCGACGAAGGACGCCGACTACCGCCGGTACTTCCCGTCGGGTCGGTTCGACGACCTCGACAAGCGAGCGCTCGGGTACCTCCGACGGGACACGCCCCGCGGGATGGTGCTCGCGCTGTTGCGCGACCCGGACGCGACGGGAGCGGAGCTCGCGGCCGCGCTGGACGTGTCGCGGCCGACGATCAGCGCCGCGGCCGGCGCGCTCGACGACGCCGGCTTGCTCGACCGGACCGACGGCTACGTGCTGACCGAGCCGGAACGGCTGCTCACGCTCGTGGTCCGATACGCCGACTCGTTCGACGCCGACGCCGTCGCGTTCGCCGACGACGCAGCCGAAATCGTCGCTTACGACCCGTAATCGACTGCCCGTAGTCGACGGGCTGTAGCCGACAACCGTAGCCGACGATGCTATTCTCCGACCCTTCCCGCCTCTACTCCGTCACCATCCACGTCGTGCCGGAGGAGTACCCCCACTTCTCGACATCGATGTCGGCGGCCGCCTCGGCGACGGCGCCCATGTTCGCGCCGACCTCCTTCGCGGAGAGGTCGAGGTCGTCGGCGATCAGCCGCGACTTGAAGTACGTCCGGTCGCCGGCGTTCTCGCGCAGGTAGCGCAGGATCCGCGCCTGCTTCGCGGAGAGGCCGGCGGGTTCGACGACGACGGCGTCCGATTGGACCGTGCTCATACCCGATACAGGCGACGTCCGCCCATAAGCGGGTTGGTAGACCCGGTTAACACGCCGCAGTCGGGTGATTCGTCCCCGAAAAAAGACCGTCGACCACCGGACCGGTCCCCGGTTTCGGTACGAAAACCGAACGCCGCGGGACCGAGACCCGTCGCCGACTCAGTACAGGTCGGACACGAACGGGCCGAGCGCCCCCGCCACCGCCGTCGCCAACGCGTCGGCGCGGTCGACCCGGCCGGCCGTCAGCGCCCCGGCGGCGCCGCCGCGTTTCGCGACGCCGGTCGTGTCGAGCACGTCGTCCATCACGGGACCGAGCTCCTCGCCGCCGGCTATCCGCGCGCTAACGTCCGCGGGGAGCGCGACGCTCGGTCCGCTCCCGCGGCCCATCTGCGACCCGTCGTCGATCGCCGCCCACATGACGAGGAACAGCTCCTCGGCGCCGTCGAACCGCGCCACGCCGCCCTCGATCCCGACGCCGAGGTCGTACGCGCCCGCGTCGAGGACCGTCTCGGCGCGGTTCTCCGCGCCGGCGATAGTCTCTGCGTGACCGGTCGGCTGCTCGCTCACTCCGGACGGAACGGGGACCGACTCGACCGCGACGGTCGTCGGGTCCGGGGAGCGCTCGGCGGCGAGGTCCCGCCCCCGCGACGACTCGAGGACCCGTTCGACCGCGCGCCGCTTCACCGGGTTGCCGCTGCCGACGCCGACTCGCATACCGGCGGTTGGGCGACGGAGTACGAATAGCCGTCGGGTCGGCGCCGCGGGTCGGTGCCGCGGCTACGACGTCGACCCCGGGAACGCCTCCGGGTGGAACAGTTCGGCCAGTCGCTCGACGCCGTCGATCAGCGCCGGGCTCGGCTGGTTCAGGAGGGAGTCGTCGATCACGTGAACGGGCGCGTCGACGGTCCAGTCGCGCTCCGCGACGCTCGCGGGGTCGACCCGGTCGCCGTGCCCGCAGACGTGGACGACGAGGTGGTCGGGATCGGCCGCCTCGACGCTCGCGAGAGTGACCTCGCGGGAGCGCTCGCCCGGGTCGACGAACGGGTAGCCGCCCCCCGCGGCGCGCACGGCGTCGGGCACCCAGTTGCCGGCGGCCATCGGCGGGTCCGACCACTCCTCGCAGTACACCGTCGGTCGGGGGCGGTCCGCGACCGCCTCGGCGACTCGATCGAGCCGCCCGCGGGCCTCCGCGGCGAGCCGCTCTCCCGCCTCCGGCCGCCCCACGTCGGCGCCGCGGGCGGCGAACGCCTCGACCGCCTCGCCGAGCGTCGCCGGCTCGCGGTGGCGGACGTCGAAGCCGCGCTCGCGACACGCGTCGGCGAGGTCGGTCTGAAGCCCGTCGCTCGTGAGGACGACGTCCGGATCGAGGTCGGCGACGCGGTCGAGGTCGGGGTTCAGCCACCCGCCGACGGCGAGCGGGGACTCCCTCCCGTGCGCCGACCCCGCATCCGCGGGCGGGTCGCAGTGGTGGGTGACGCCGACGAGCGCGTCGGCGGCGCCGAGAGCGGTCACGGTCGCGGTCGCGCTCGGGGCCAGCGAGACGACGCGGGGCGCGGTCATGATCGCCGACTCGGGGCGCCGACGGCCCAAGCGTTTCGGTCGGTGCGAAGCCCGCGGTGCGTCGGCCGACGGTCGGTCAGGATCGGCGGTCGTGTCGCACCTCGAAAACACGTGATAGATCGTGTCCTTTCGTCGGGTTTCCGGCGACACGTTCCGGTCGTTTTAAGTTCGGTTCTACCGTCTATCGGGCAAGATCGCTCTCGGACCGTGTTCAGTTACCGAGAGAGGGTTTAGCCATGAGTGAACGATTACACACGCGGGGGAGTCGCTCCCGAACTGAGACCGACGAGAAGGAATCGGAACAGACCGACGAGACGCTGAGCTGTCCGGAGTGCGACGGCAACGTCATCAACGACGAGGAGCACGGCGAGAGCGTCTGCGCCGACTGCGGGCTCGTCGTCGAGGCCGACTCGGTGGACCGCGGGCCGGAGTGGCGCGCGTTCGACTCCCGCGAGAAGGACGAGAAGAGCCGCGTCGGCGCCCCGACGACCAACACGATGCACGACAAGGGGCTCTCGACGAACATCGACTGGCGCGACAAGGACGCGTACGGACGGTCGCTCGGCGCGCGTCAGCGCCAGAAGATGCAGCGGCTCCGCAAGTGGAACGAGCGGTTCCGCACCCGCGACTCGAAGGAGCGCAACCTGAAGCAGGCGCTCGGCGAGATCGACCGCATGGCCAGCGCGCAGGGGCTCCCGGACAACGTCCGCGAGACCGCCTCCGTCATCTACCGCCGCGCGCTCGACGAGGACCTGCTCCCCGGCCGCTCCATCGAGGGCGTCTCCACCTCCTGCGTGTACGCCGCCGCCCGGATGGCCGGCGTCCCGCGCAGCCTCGACGAGATCGCCGACGTCTCCCGCGTCGAGAAGGCCGAGATCGCCCGGACGTACCGCTACGTCGTCCGCGAGCTCAAGCTCGAAGTGAAGCCCGCCGACCCCGAGCAGTACGTCCCCCGGTTCGCCTCCGACCTGGAGCTCTCCGAGGAGTCCGAGATGCGCGCGAAGAGCCTCCTGCGCAACGCCAAGGAGAAGGGCGTCCACTCCGGCAAGTCGCCGGTCGGCCTCGCGGCCGCCGCCGTCTACGCCGCCGCCCTCCTCACCAACGAGAAGACGACGCAGGCCGCCGTCAGCGAGGTCGCCGACATCAGCGAGGTCACCATCCGGAACCGGTACCACGAGCTGTTGGAGGCCGAGGACGGCCTCGTCGCGTAAGGCTCTCGCGTCCTCCGTTTCTGCGGCCCGTTCTCGACGCGCACGCACACAGCTAAGTCCCCGGCCGCGGAACGCCCTGGTATGTTCGAAGAGTTCGTCCTGACCGCGAGCACGGCCGACCTCTCCGAGGAGCCGCGCGCCCGCGAGCACGCCGACGCCGTGGAGTTCCGGATGGACCTCGCGGACGCCCCGCTCGTCCAGCTCGATGCCTACGACGGCGAGCTCCCGCTTCTCGTCACGAACCGCGCGTCGTGGGAGGGCGGCGAGGCAGAGGACGTGGCACGGTACGACGAGCTCTCGACCGCGCTCGGAGACGACGCGGTCGCCGCGGTCGACGTCGAGCTCGCGGCGCTCCGCGGGAACGCGCCCCAGGGAGCGCAGTCGCACGCGACCGCGCTTCGCGACACGGCCCGCGAGGAGGGGGTCAGCGTCGTCGTCTCCGTCCACGACTTCGAGTCGACGCCGGAGCCGGCCGCGCTCGTCGACCTGCTCGCCGACGCGGCGAGCGAGGGCGACGTCGGGAAGCTGGCAACGACCGCGACCGCCCCTCGGGACGCGCTCGCGATGATCGAGGCGACCCACGAGGCGACCGCGGCCGGCCACCGCGTCGCGACGATGTGCATGGGCGAGCCCGGCCGTCACACCCGCGCCGTCACCCCGATCTACGGCTCGAAGATCGGCTACGCGCCCGTCGACCCCGCGAACGCGACCGCGCCCGGGCAGTACCCGCTCGCGACGCTCCGCGGCCTCGTCGACGGACTGCGTGGCGACGACGTGGACGGGTAGATCACTCATAAACGGTAGATCACTCATAAACCAACCAGCGGCGGCGCGTGCCGGCGAGCGCCCGACGGGCGCGAGTCGCACGCGCGAGGTCGCCGGCGGCGTCGCCACCGGCTGCCAGAGAGACCTCCGGTCTCTCGCTGGAGTCGGTCGCCCGAGCGAAGCGATGGGCGACCGGCGAGGCTGGGGAGGCGTGAGGTGCGGTGCTGTGCGGGGCGGGACTCAAGCGGGCAGTCGCGAGGACGACGCCTGACGACGCGAGCACTGGAAGGAGCGAGCACCGCGAGCGACTGAAGCGCGTGGTTCGAAACGGCGGAGCCGTTTCGTCATCGCCGGAAATCAGAGATTCCCGGCTGGCAGTCAGAACGCAGGGCGTTCTGACGACATCACGAAAGGCGCTCCGCGCCTTTCGAACGACAGCGAGTCACGCGAGTCCTCGCGGCCGGGGCTTTGGAGGCGTTTGGTGTGGGGTCGTCGAAGACGTATCGCCGAGCGGCTCGGGCTTTGGCGGTGTCCACCGCGTCAGCGACGGTTTATATGCAAACAGCCGGTACTAGGTCGGTGTTCTCGGGTGAAACCCGTTCTCGTTCTTATAAATAGCCGTCCTGCTCACGAATCGTTTTCCCGCCCACCACGTCTGAGAGCCAAACCGCTTTAGGAAGGCCCCCGTAAGTAGAGGTAATGGCGACGTGCGACGTGTGTGGGGAGTACGAGAACCTCCCGTATCAGTGTAAGCGGTGCGGACAGACGTTCTGCGCCGAACACCGTCTGCCGGAGAACCACAACTGTCCGGGCCTCTCCGAGTGGAACGACCCGGGCGGGGTGTTCGACAGCGGCTTCGACGAGAGCGTCGAGGCCGGCGGATCGAGCGCCTCCGGCGGCGAGTCCGCGGGCGTCGCGGACCGCGTCAAGCGCCGCATCGACCGCGAGACGAGCACCGGCGGCCTGGTGAGCTACTTTCGGGGCAACGCCACGTACGCCCTGTTGGCGGCGATGTGGATCACCTTCCTCGCGCAGTGGGTCGTGACGCTCACCCTCGGCGACGCCGCCCACAGTCAGATCTTCGTCCTCCGGTCGGACGCGATCGGTCGCGTCTGGACGTGGGTGACGTCCGTGCTATCGCACTCCCGACTCCAGCTGTTCCACATCATCGGCAACAGCATCGTGATCCTGTTCTTCGGCCCGCTCGTCGAGCGCGCGGTCGGCTCGCGCCGCTTCGTGGCGTTCTTCTTCGGCGCGGGGATCCTCGCCGGCCTCGGCCACGTCCTGTTCGCGGTCGCGACCGGCGCGCCGACGACGGGCGTGCTCGGGGCCAGCGGCGCCGGCTTCGCAATCTTAGGCGTGCTCACCGTGTGGCGGCCGAACATGCAGGTGCTCCTCTTCTTCGTCATCCCGATGAAGATCAAGTACCTCACGTGGGGGATCGCCCTGATTTCGGCGGTGCTCGTGATCCAGAGCGGCACGGGCGGCGTCGGCGGCATCGCGCACCTCGCGCACCTGATCGGGTTCGCGATCGGCCTCGCGTTCGGGAAGCGCAACGAGAGCCTCGCGCGGTCCGCGGGCGGTCCCGGCGGGACGAACATGGGAGGCGTGCGCGGCCCGCGCGGTCCCGGTGGTCCGGGCGGTCCCGGCGGGCGATTTTAAATGGCCCCACCGGAGCGGTCGCCGGTCGATCCCGACGCCGTCGCGCGCCCTGAGTTCCTCCCGGACCCCGCGCTCTCCCGTGCCGAGATGGAGTCGCTCCAGCGCGACCTGGCCGCGACGGCGACGTTCGCGGACGACCACGGCATCGACCCGACCGCGGTCGCGATCGACGAGCCCGCGGATCTGACCGAGGGGCTTCCGGACGCGCGCCAGGAGTCGCTCCCGGGTACGCACCGAGACGCCGGCGATCCCGACGCGCCGGTCGTCGTCGGCGTCGATCAGGCGTTCCTGACCCCGGACGACGGCGAGGACAGAGCGGTCTCGGCCGCGGTCGCGATCCGTGACGGCGCCGTGATCGAGTACGCGAGCGCGACCACGCCGCTCTCGATCCCGTACGTTCCGGGTCTCCTCGCGTTTCGCGAGGGGGAGCCGATGCTGGCCGCGCTCGACGCGTTAGACGCCGAGCCGGACCTGTTGGTCTGCGACGGCTCCGGCCGGATCCACTTCCGGGAGGCCGGCGTCGCGACCCACGTCGGCGTCCTGCTCGACGTCCCGAGCGTCGGCGTCGCGAAGCGCCTGCTGTGCGGCGAGCCCGAATCGACGACGGAGGAGCGGCCCGAGGGGTGGCGGACGCCGATCCGCGCGGACGACTCGGTGGAGACGATCGAGAGGGGCGCCGACGCGGGCGACGTCGCCCCCGTTATCGGTCACGCATTTCAGTCGCGGCAGTACCCGAACAGCCGCCGCGTGAATCCCCTGTACGTGAGCTCCGGACACCGGGTCTCGGCCGAGACGACCGTCGAACTCGTCGACGCGCTGTGCGCGGGGTACAAGCTCCCCGAGCCGACCCGGCTCGCGGACGCGTACGCGGACGCCGTAAAGAGCGAGTCCGACTGATCAAACAGCGAGTCCGACTGACCCGCGAGGCTGATCGGCTTGCGAATCCCTTCGACTCCCCGAGCGACCGGCGCGCCGGCCATGATATCGATTGTCACGGACCGCCGGTTTATATATCGTGGCCCGCGAACGCCAAGACATGGGAGACGAGGACACGGACGGACCGATGTCTGCCGAGGAGTTTCGCTCGCTGCGCGACGGGTTAGTGCGCCAGAGCTCCGGCGGGGGGACGACCGTTTACAAGAACGCCGCCGGAGTCGGCTGCCCGAATCCGGACTGCGACCGCGGCGTGTTCCAGACGCTGTTCGTCAGCGACCACGGCTGGCAGCAGATCGGCGCGACCCGCGACGGGATCGACCTCTGCCTGTGTAACACCGAGACGAAGCGGCTCGTGTTCATCCACGACGAGTGACGTGACAGTGACGGAACCGTGAGCGACGAGTTCGACCCGGCCGCGGCGCTGCACGAGCACCTCGCGGCCACCGAGGAGCTACCCGTGGAGCGCGAGGCCGGCTGGCGACTCGGGGAGGCACAGGCGCTGGCCGCGGAGATCGCCGACGGCGGCCTCGACGACGCGACCGTCGCCAGGCGAGCCGACGAGATCCGAACGCTGCTCGCGGAGGTCGACGGTACCGGTGACCCGGACGCCGACGACCGCGTCGCCGCCGCGCGCGAGCTCGCGACCCGGATCGCGAACCGGTCGGGCGACGAGTGACCGCGAGCGGGTGACCGCGGCGCTCGAACCGGAGCGCGCGTCGCGATACCGTGGAGGATCGATCAGCGACGGGCGGCGCCTCGACCACCGCCGACTCAGTCGTCCGCCGTCGACTCCCCGCCCGCGTCCGCCGCACACCGGTTCGGACCCAGCTCCAGCTCGATCGCCGCGGTCTCGTCCGGCAGCGACTCCACGCCGCGGTTCGCCGCGATGACGCGCTCGTAGTTCGGCGGCTTCTCCGGGAGCGTCGCCGTGATCCGGTCGACGAACGCCTCGCGGTCGAGTCCGAGCACGTCGAGCTCCCGGCGCGCCGCGCCCACCGTCGTCGTCACCGGCTCGCCGGGCTCGACGTCGCCGGTCGTCCCGTCGTTCCCGACCGCGAAGTGGCCGGGACAGACGACGACGCCGTCCGGCTCCGCGAGCAGGGTCGCGTGGAGCGAGTCGTAGAGCCGTTCGGCACCGGTCGCGGCGCCCGCGGACTCGCTTCCGCCGCCGGCCGCGTCGTCGCCGCCCGCCGCGAACTGCAGCTCCGTCCGACCGACGCTGTCGGTGAACAGCGTGTCGCCGGTGAGAACCGCCGACCGCCCGACGAGGTAGCTCGCGCCGTCATCGGTGTGGCCGGGGGTCGCGAGCGCCTTCACCGCCACGCCGCCGACGTCGAGCGTCTCGTTGCGCGCGAGGGGTTCGAACGCGTAGGCGACGTCGCGCTCGGCGGCCGCCGCGGGGAGGTAGTACGGGACGCCGAGCTCGTCGGCCAGCGCCCGACCACCGGAGAGGTGGTCGGCGTGGACGTGCGTGTCGAGGACCGCCCCTATCGACGCGTCGCGTTCGGCGGCCGCCGCCCGCCACTCGTCGCCGTGACGCGAGACGTCGACAGCGACGGCGACGCGGTCGGAGCCGTCGGAATCAGCGACGGCGACGCGGTCGGAGCCGTCGGAATCAGCGACGGCGACGCGGTCGGAGCCGTCGGAGCCGTCCCGTTCAGCGTCGCCGTCCGCCGGCCGGTCGCCTACCACGAGGTACCCGAGACACCCCTTCGCGCGCCGCTGGATCTGGACGACGTCGAGCGGGTCGTCGCCCGCGTCCGGGAGCGGGACCTCGGTCCGGTCGTACACGCCCGACCAGCCCCGCATCCCGTCCGCGACGACGGTCACGTCGTCGTAGCCCGCCGCTTCGAGCTCCTCGGCGAAGTCGAGCGAGGCCTTTCCCTTCGCGCAGACGGTGACGATCGCGTCGTCCGCGTCGACCCCGGTCTCGGCCTCGAAGTCGTCGACGTCGAACTCGTGGAACGGCTTGTAGAAGTAGTGGACCGAGTCGGCGATCCGCCAGCTCTCGTAGCTCCCTCGGGGCCGCGTGTCGACGAGCGTGAACGGCCGCTCGCCGCGTCGGCGCTCGTCGATCGCGTCGCGGAACGCGTCGGCGTCGATGACGGTTGGCATGGTCGGGGATTGGCGCCGAACGGCAAAACGCTGTCCGGTGGGGTTCGGCCCGCGCCCGCGGCCGCGTCCGGCCCACGGCGGCGTCCGGTCCGCGGTCGCCCGCTCGCTCGCACTCGCGATGGACAGCCTTTAGCCGAGCGACCGGACAGGTGTGCGCATGGTCGAGGCGTTCGCGGTCGCCAGCGGGAAGGGCGGCACGGGCAAGACGACGAGCACGCTCGCGCTCGGGATGGCGCTGGCCGACGAACACGACGTCACCGTCGTGGACGCCGACACGGGGATGGCGAACCTCCTCTTTCACGCCGGGCTCGACGACGCGGCGGTCACCCTCCACGACCTGCTCGTCGAGGGGACCGCGACCGGCGTTACGGAGGCGACGTACGAACGGTTCGGCCTCTCCGTCGTCCCCTGCGGCACGTCGCTCGCGGGGTTCGAGGCGGCCGAGCCCGAGCGGCTCCGCGACGTCGTCGCCGAGCTCGCGAGCGACACCGACGTGCTCCTGCTCGACTCGCCGGCCGCGCTCGGCTCGAAGTCGGCGGTGCTTCCGGTCGTCCTCGCGGACCGGGTCGTCGTCGTCGTCGAGCCGACGATTCCCGCGCTCTCGGACGGACTGAAGGTTCAGGAGTACGCCCGCTCGTACGGGACGGAGACTGCGGGCGTTCTCTTCAACAAGGTCCGGGAAGACGCCGCCGACGTGGCCGAGCAGGCCGAGCGCCACTTCGGGGGGCCGGTGCTCGCCCGCGTCCCCGACAGCGACGTGGTCCGGGACGCGCGCCGCGCCGGAGAGCCCCTCGTCGCGCACGCGCCGGAGAGCGACGCGGCGGCCGGCTACCGACGGGCCGCGGCCCGACTCGACGTGCGCGACGGCGACGGCGACGCGGTCGCCGACCGGTTCCGGAGCGCGGTCGTGCCGGACACGCCATGACGGGGTCCGCAGACGGACCGACGGGGCCCGGGGAGTCGAACGAGGCCCCGGAGCTTCGGATCCCCCGCGGGACCCTCCTCCGGTCGCGCGTCGTCTCCGACGTGGCCACGACGCTCTCGCGGGCGCTGGACCGCGGTCTGACGGGCTACGCGACGATCGTCCCGCAGGAGACGCTCCTCCTGGAGGGGGACGCGCGCGGCGTTCTCACCTTCGCGGACGGGGTTCCCGTGCTCGCGTACAACACCGTCACCGACAGCGGCGGTCCCGACGCCCTCGCGGAGCTCGCGGTGCCCGGCCCGTACCGCGTCGAACTGTACGCGGTCGACGGCGGCGGGCTCGACGCGGCCCACGAGGCAGACGCGCTCCGCGTCGCCCCGGGCGCGGCGGCGACGGAGCTCGCGGACGACCCGGCGCTCGCCGACCGCACCCGCGACGCGGCACCCGACGAGCGGCTGGACGACCCGGGGGCGGACGACGCCGACGCCGTCGCGGCGTTCCTCGCGGACGACGACCGGATCGAGGCGATACGCGAGCAGGCGCGGGCGGAGGCGGCAGAGCGCGCCGACGAGTGGGGGCTCGACGCGGCGCTCGCGGACGAGCACCCCGGGGGCGACGACCCCAACGCCGACCTCGCGACCGCGAGCGAGTCCGGACCGGAGCGCTGATCGAGACGGGGCGAGACGGGACGGAACAGACGGGGAGAGACGGGATGGAACAGACGGGACGAGACGGAACGGGACAGGGCGGAATGAGACGGAACGGGACGGGGCGACGGGGCGGAGCGGTTTTGTCGGCCGCGGCCGTAACCGACGCATCACGGTCCTCCGACTCCTCCGCTTGACGGCGCCCGCCGACTTCGCCGACTGGTACGCGGCGAGCCGCGCGTACACCCGCCACGTCGCCGACGGCATGGGGTTCGCGGGAGCCGACGCGGTCGACGGCGCGCGGGTCGTCGAGCGGCTCCGGACCGATCACACGACGCTGTCGCCCGCCGAGGCGCGGTCGGTCGCGGCGACGCTGCTCGCCGACGGCGCCTTCTCCGAACCGTACTGCGAGTGGCTGCCGACGTGGTACGAGCTCGCGCTGATCGCTCCGGTTCGGTACGGCGACTGGCGCCTTCGGCGCGTCGCCGCGGCGGTCGCGGGAGCCGCCGGCGTGACGGTGGCCGCCCCGCGGTTCTCCCGCCCGCGGGACGTGACCGTCGACGGCCGACCCGCGCTCGCGGGGGTCTCGGGGTTCCGCGACCGCTTCCTGCTGGCCGACGCGCTGTTACACTTGGAGTGGTTCAACCACGCCGCCGCGGCCGACGGGATCGGCGTCCCGCCCGACCTCGTCGAGCGGACTCGCGAGGAGACGGTGTCGTACTACGGGGGCGACCGGGCGTCGCTCTCGCCGCCCGTCCGTCGGTTCCAACGCCTCCTGTTCGCCGATGACGCGTGGGTCCGCCGAGTGAACGATCGGTACGACCTGAACAGCCGGCTGTTCGGCGTCTGGGAGCGGATCCTGAGCGCGGAGCGCGAGCGGCTCGCCGACGAGTGACCGTTCGTGGCGAGATGTTACAACACCTGTAACACGTTACGGGTGCTGACTCTCTTGACGGGGGGTAAGTATACGATAAACGGGGATGAAAAACGGGTACGGACCGACGGACGGTTCGTCGTTCCCTGACTGCTTCGGCCCTCTCTCGATCGCCCGCTTCGGCCCACCTCCCCGCGTTCGATCCGTTGACCGACCGTGACGTCCGGTTTCGGTCGCCGCCCTCGGCGCACCCGTAACTCGCGACTGAGTAATCTTTTATTCACCGAAGTGTCGGCCGGAAGCTTCATAGGTCGGCTCGCGGATCCTCCGGGTACACGAATGGCAGTACTCTGGCTGGAGGACGTTGACGCCGACGACGTCGGGACCGTCGGCGGGAAGGCCGCGTCGCTCGGTGAACTCATCGGCGCCGGACTCCCGGTTCCCCCGGGATTCGCCGTCACCGCGGGCACGTACCGGACCTTCATCGAGGAGGCGGGGATCGACGAGGAGCTGTTCTCGGCCGTCGACGTCGATCCCGAGGACTCCGCCGCGCTCCGCGCGGCCGAGGAGCGGGCGGAAGAGCTCATCCTCGACACGCCGTTCCCCGAGGAGGTCCGCGAGGAGATCCTGGAACGGTACCGCTCGATGGGCGGCGAGGAGGAGGCGTTCGTCGCCGTGCGGTCCTCGGCGACCGCCGAGGACCTCCCGGACTCCTCGTTCGCCGGGCAACAGGAGACGTTCCTCAACGTCCGCGAGGACGACCTGCTCCGCCGAGTGAAGGAGTGCTGGGCCTCCCTCTTCACCCAGCGAGCGATCTACTACCGGCAGCAGCGGGGGTTCCCGCACGCCGACGTCGACATCGCGGTCGTCGTCCAGCGGATGGTCGACGCCGAGAAGTCCGGCGTGATGTTCACCAGCCACCCCTCGACCGGCGACCCGCAGATCACCATCGAGGCCGCGTGGGGGCTCGGCGAGGCGGTCGTCTCCGGCACGGTCTCGCCCGACAACTACGTGTACGACCGCGAGCGCGGCGCCGTCGACCAGGTCACCGTCGCGGACAAGAAGGTGGAGATGGTGAAGGACGCCGAGACCGGCGAGACGGTCCAGCTCGACGTCGACGAGGAGCGCCGCACCGCGCGGGTCCTCTCCGACGCGGAGATCGGGGATCTGGTCGCGCTCGGCGAGCGCGTCGAGGACCACTACGGGACGCCGCAAGACGTCGAGTGGGCGATCCGCGACGGCGAGATATACATGCTCCAGTCGCGACCGATCACGACGATTCAGGAGGACGAGAGCGACGAGGGCGGCGCGGACGCGGGCGGGACCGGCGGAGAGACCCCGAAGAAGTCCACCGTCGGGGGCGCGTCGGGCCGGCCCGGCGCGGCCAACGGCGGATCCGCCGGCGCGGACGAGGACGTCCTCGTCGACGGGCTCGGCGCGAGCCCGGGGGTCGTCTCCGGCGCGGTCCGGATCGTCCACAAGCTCGACCACCTCGACCAGGTACAAGAGGGCGACGTGATGGTCACGGAGATGACGATGCCGGACATGGTCCCGGCGATGAAACGCGCCGCGGGGATCGTCACCGACGAGGGCGGCATGACGAGCCACGCCGCGATCATCTCCCGCGAGCTCGGCGTCCCAGCCGTCGTCGGGACGGGTAACGGGACGCGGCTGCTCGAGGACGGCCAGGAGGTCACCCTCGACGGCGACAAGGGCACCGTCCGCGCCGGCGTCGACGAGGAGGCCGAGCCCGGCGAGGAGTTCGAGCCCGTGGAGGCGGCCCGCCCCGAGACGCCGGTAAAGCCGATGACGGCGACGGAGGTGAAGGTGAACGTCTCGATCCCCGAGGCGGCCGAACGCGCGGCCGCGACGGGCGCCGACGGGGTCGGACTCCTCCGGATCGAGCACATGGTGCTCTCGCTCGGGAAGACCCCCGAGAAGTACATCAACGACCACGGCGCCCGCGCGTACCAGGACGAGCTGATCGAGGGCGTGCGCCGCGTCGCCGACGAGTTCTACCCGCGGCCGGTCCGCGTGCGTACCATCGACGCGCCGACCGACGAGTTCCGCGAGCTGGAGGGCGGCGAGGGGGAGCCCAACGAGCACAACCCGATGCTCGGGTGGCGCGGGATCCGGCGGAGCCTCGACAAGCCCAACCCGTTCCGGCAGGAGCTCGCCGCGTTCGCGCGCCTCTTCGACATGGGGTACGACAACTTGGAGGTGATGTTCCCCCTCGTCAACGACGCGACCGACGTCGAAGCGATAACGGGACACATGCGCGACGCCGGCATCGACCCCGAGACGCACCGGTGGGGCGTGATGATCGAGACGCCGGCGAGCGCGCTGCAGATCGAGGGGCTGGCCGCCGCCGGCATCGACTTCGCCTCCTTCGGCACCAACGACCTCACGCAGTACACGCTGGCGGTCGACCGCAACAACGAGCACGTCGCCGGCCGGTTCGACGAGCTCCACCCCGCGGTGCTCCAGCTGATCGGCGACACGATCGAGACGTGCCGCGAGCTCGGCGTCGACACGAGCATCTGCGGGCAGGCCGGCTCCAAGTCGGAGATGGTCGACTTCCTCGTCGAGGAGGGGGTCTCCTCGATCTCGGCGAACATCGACGCCGTCCGCGACGTGCAACACGAGGTGAAGCGGACGGAACAGCGGCTCCTCCTCGACTCGGTGCGCTGACGCGGCCGGTCCCTCAGGCGGCCGCGGGCCGCGGTTCCCCGTCGGGGGACCGTGACACCGGAGAACGGAACGGGTAAGACCCTCCGCGGTAACGTTTCTCCGAATGCAGCAGCCCGAGCCGCAGTCGTTCGACCGCGTGCTCTCCTCGATGTGTACCGAGCCGCACCCCGCGGCCCGGGAGGCGGCCGAGCGCTACCTCGCGACGAACCCCGGCGACCCGGCCACCTACGAGGCGGTCGCGGAGCTGGAGACGCGCGCGGTCGAGCTGCTCGC
This sequence comes from Halorubrum sp. Ea8, assembly GCF_002252925.1. NCBI lineage: Archaea > Methanobacteriati > Methanobacteriota > Halobacteria > Halobacteriales > Haloferacaceae > Halorubrum > Halorubrum sp. Ea8. The sequence continues at coordinate 84,512 of NZ_NHPF01000068.1, read as the reverse complement.
GACGCTCGCGGACCACCCCGAGCCGACCGACGCGGCCGGCTACGTCACCGCCGGCGGGACCGAGGCGAACGTGCAGGCGGTCCGCTCTGCGCGCAACCGACACGACGCGAGCGACGCGAACGTCGTCGTCCCCGAGAGCGGCCACTTCTCGTTTCACAAGGCGGCGGAGCTGCTCGACGTGGAGCTCCGGACGGTCCCGGTCGACGGCGACTACCGGGCCCGGACCGACGCGGTTGCCGCCGCCGTCGACGACGCCACCGCCCTCGTCGTCGGCGTCGCCGGCAGCACGGAGTACGGGCGCGTGGACCCGATCCCGGCGCTGACCGAGATCGCCCACGACGCCGGCGCGATGATGCACGTCGACGCCGCGTGGGGCGGGTTCGTCCTTCCGTTCGCCGACCGCGCGTGGTCGTTCGGCGACGCCCCGATAGACACGCTGACGATCGACCCCCACAAGTTCGGACAGGCCCCCGTTCCCGCCGGCGGACTTCTCGCCCGTGAACCGGCCGCGATGGACGCGCTCGCGGTCGACACGCCCTACCTGGAGACGCGGTCGCAGGCCACGCTGACCGGCACCCGGAGCGGCGCGGGCGTCGCCGGCGCGGTCGCCGCGATGGAGGCGCTGTGGCCGGACGGCTACCGGGAGACCGCGGAGCGCGCGACCGACGACGCCGCGTGGCTCGCCGACGCCCTCGCCGAGCGCGGCTACGACGTCGTCGAGCCGACGCTCCCGCTCGTCGCCGCGGCGCTCCCCGAGGCCGAGTTCGACGCGCTCCGGGAGGCCGGCTGGAAGGTGTCGCGCACGGCGGCGGGCGAGCTCCGCGTCGTCTGCATGCCCCACGTGACCCGCGATGCGCTCCGAGCGTTCGTCGCCGACCTCGACCGGATCCGGGCGTGAGAGCGGCTTCGCAGTGACGACTCACTCCCCGTCGCCGGCGTACGTCTCCAGCGAGGCGAGCCGCCCGTCCGCGACGTCGAAGACGTCGACGAACGCGAACACCTCGTCGCCGTCGGCGTCCAGCAGCCGTCCCCGAACGGCGACGCCGGGGCCAGACGGGTACACGGCGTCGACGGCGTGGGTCGTGTCCGTCATCGGCCGCTCGTCGCGCATGAACGCCACGAAGCGGTCGCGCCCCTCGAAGGTGCGGTCCGGGCGTCGCTGGGCGAAGTCCGGGGCGAGCAGCGCCCGGAGCCGCTCGTAGTCGCCGGCGTCGAGCGCGTCGTAGTAGGCGCGGGCGAGGCCCTCGGGGTCCGCGGTCGGCGGGGCGGTCACGACGCGAGCGCCTCGAACTCCTCGGCGGAGGTGCGAGTGCCCTTCGAGATGACGGCGTCGCCGGGACGCAGGACCGTGTCGATGTCGTGACCGATCAGCCATCCCTCGTCCGGACGGCGGATCGCGATCACGCTCGTGGAGACGTCGGTCGTCGGGATGCCGTTCTCCACGCCCGTCCCCGCGAGGGCGCTCCCCTCACGGACCACGGTCCGCGTGATGATCTCGTCCGACTCCTGGACCGCCATCTCCACGACGGGATGGACGCCCAAGTTGCGCCTGACTCCTTCGGTGATCTTCACCGCGGCGTCCGAGATCTCCTCGGTGGCGACGCCGAGGTGGATCAGCCCGCGGAGCGAGACGGGGTCGTCGGCCTCTCGCGCGGCGCGGAGGGTCCACGCCTCGAACCGCGACTGGAGCGCGTCGACCTCGATCTCCAGGTTGGACACCTCCTCCGCGAGCTCCTCGTTGTTGAACAGGATCGAGCCGTACGCCAGGTCGACCGCGAGCTCGGAGAGGTTCTTCATCAGCACGATCGAGTCGACCGCGCGTTCCAGGTCGTCGATCGCGGGCTCGACCGGCTCCGCCGGCTCGAACGGCTCGCCCGCCAGCTCGGGGTACGCCTCGACGACGCCCGTCTCCGGGCCGCGGAGGAGCGTCACGTCGCCGACCTCGATCCGCGTCTTCGGTCCGGGGTTGAGGATCCAGTCGTCGTCGCGCCGGATCGCGATGACTCGGACCCCCGTCTTCGACTCCAAGTCGATGTCCTTGAGCGTGCGACCGGCGTAGCCGGAGTCCGACGCGACGGTGCCGCGGACGAGCGTCTCGACGCCGCCCGTGAGCGCGCCACGCATCGCGTCGGGGAGGCCGATCTCATCGGTGATGATCTTCGCGATGTCGCCCGCGGCGTCGGAGATCTTGTCCGCCGCGCCGACCACGCCGAGCACCGGCGCGAGCGTCTCGGCCTCGTCGGGGCTCCGCGCCGCGAGCATGAGGCTCATCCGCGCGCGCATCTGGAGGACGTCCATCCGGTGTTCGAGCTCGACGACCTCCTCGGCGATCGTCGGGCTCCCGTGGAGCACCGCCGAGTACGACAGATCGATCAGCAGCTCCGCGGTGTCTTTCATCTCCACGAGCAGGTCCTTCACGCTCGTCGGCTCGTACGTGACCGACAGCGGCGACTCCCGCCGGTCGAATCGTCCCATGCGAACACCCTCTCCGGCGCCGGCTAAAAGGCTTGTCGCGGGGCGCTCCCGCCGATTGCGCGCGGGGCGCTCAGGGAGACGTCTCCGCCTCGTCGCCGGCGACGTAGGCGGGAGTCCCCCCCGCGTCGCCGTCTCTCTCCCCGTCGTTCGACACCCGCCGGGCGAGGTCGACGAGCGCGAGCCACGCCAGCAGCCGGGCCGCCCGGTCGCGCCACGTCGCCTCCCACTCCGGGTCGCGAGCGCGGTCGTGTCGCGGGACCGACTCGCGGGTCGCCTCGAACAGCGCCTCGGGCGTGACCGGGTCCTCGGGCGTGGCCTCCCGGAGAGCGGCCAGCGCCTCCGGCGCGAGCAGGACGCCCTCGCGGAGTCCCTCGCGGACCAGCTCCGGGGTCGGCTCCGCGTCGGTCCGCACGAACCCCCGCGACGTCTCCCGGACGAGTCCGAGCGCGCGGAGGAACGCGAGCCAGTCGTTCGCGACCCGCCGGTCGGCGAGCCCGCACCGGTCGCGGAGGCGGGCGCAGCAGTCGTCGGTGCTGCCGGGGACGAGCGGCACCGCGCGCTGGAGCTCGCGGAGGTCGTCGACGGCGGCCGAGGGGTCGGGGACGGGCTTGATTCGCATCGACGTCGATCCGCGACCGTCTCAGCGGTAGTCGAACGACTCGGCGAGCAGCTCCTCGTCCGTCTCGCCGACGGCGTAGACGGGGCCGTCGACGACGTCGACGGTGACCTTCGCCGGCGCGAAGACGCGCTCGTCGACCTCGTAGAAGTCCCAGCCCGCGTCCTCGAACACCTCGACGAAGGGGGTGCCGTACTCCTCGCGGGCGGTCGAGACGATCTGGTCGAAGCGGTCGTCGTCGCGCGCGACCTGCAGGTGGACCTCGCCGCCGTACGCGAGGGCGTCGTTCGTCCGACCCATCGCGAGGTCCTCGTCGCGGGTCACCGGCGCCATCGGCGCGGCGCCGGACGCGTGGAGCACGTCGGTCGGCTCGTAGCCGAGCTCCAGCAGGCGGAAGACGGCGAGCTCCGCCGCGCGGGCCGCGGTGGCGACCGAGCCGGCGGTCGAGCCGGTCGCGTACGCCGGGAGGAAGACGCCCTCGGGGTCGACCTCGGCGAGGTCGGCGACGTGCTCGGCGACCTCCTCGGTCGGGAGCGCGGTCGACTCGACGGTGAGCGTGGCGAACTCGGAGGAGTCGTAGTAGCCGACGCGCTCGAACTCCGCCTCCTGCCCGACGAGCGCGCGGGCGGGACCCGAGCCGAGCCCCTCGTAACCGGACTCGAAGTCGAGCTCCCAGCCGGCCTTCTGCGAACAGAGCAGCGCGATCGCGGGGTGGTCCGTCGACAGCTCCACGTACTGGCGGGGCGCGCCGGCGACCTCGCCCACGCGAGTGCGGAGGTTCGCGAGGCCGGCGGTCTGGATCTCGGCGAGCAGGAGCCCGGCCTCGACGCCGCCGGCGGCGTCGATCCCGAAGTCGACGACGGTGGCGCCGTTCTCCAGCTCGTAGCCGACGACGTCGAGCTCACCGGCGAAGTCGAGCGCCTCGTCGACGAGCTCGATCGCGGTCCGATTGATGCTTTCCATGCTCGATACTTTTCGCTCCCCGGTTAAGGGGTTTGTCTGTTGGCACCGCCGTCCGCGTCGCGCGCCCGTCGGCTCCGCTCAGTCGCCGTGGACTCCCGGGTTCAGCCGCCGTGGACTCCCGGGCTCAGTCGCCGTCGCCCGTCGAGATCGGTTCGACGCGGAAGACGTACCCCTCGTACGCGCTGTCCAGATTGGCCGGCCCTTCCGCGGCCGTGTGGTCCACGCAGAGGAGGGCGGTCGCCTCCACGGCGCCGGTTCCGGTCTCTTCCTGATACCGCTCGGTGACCTCGAACGCGGCCGGCTCGTCGCAGCCGCGTCGGTAACACTCCTCCGGGCCGTCGTCCGACGGTTCCGCCTCGTCGCCGCGCTCGCGGGCCTCCGAGATGTCGCGCTCGATCCGTCGGCGCTCCTCGTCGCGGGCCTGCTTGTCGCGCCCCGATTTGGTGTCCGGCATACCTGCCTCGTCACGCCTCACGGTGATAATTGTACGGTCGATCGTGACGGATCGGCGTCCGGAGTCGGTCCGCGGTTTCGCGCTACCAGAACCCGCCGTCGGAGTCGCCGTCGTCTCCGACGCCGCCCGGCCCGCTCGGCCCGCGCGGTCCGCTCGGCCGCGGGTCGGGGTCGATCTCGACCAGCTCGCTCTCGGCGCGCGGGTCGATCTCGCGTCCCTCGTCGTACCGGACGAACGAGAGGTAGAACGGCTCGCCGCAGCCGGGGTCGTCGACTTCGCTTTCCCGCTCGTCCCCGCCCTCTCCGTCGCTGGCGACCGCCCCGCCGACGTCCGGCCCGCGGACCCCGTCGTGCGGGTCCCAGACGACCCCGTCGCTCTCGCCGCAGACGAATCTGACGCCGTCGACGCCGTCCCGATCCTCGAACGGCTCCCCGGGGGCGACGTACGTCCACCCCTCGAGGGGGTACGGCGTCACGGCCTTGTCCGCGAGGTAGCCGTCGCGTTCGAGCTCGACGAGCGTCCCGCAGTGCGGACAGTAGTAGGTGACCGGATAGCTCATGGCCGACGTACGGGCGCCGTTTTTATACGCCCGTCGCCGACGCGTCGGCCTTCGCCGGCGGGGCCGGACGCCGATCCCGCCCGCGTCCGGATCAACATATTCACTACAACCCGTCACGAACCGGGTGATATGAGCTCGGACGACGTCTCCCGGCGCGCGTTCATGCGGACCGCGGGCGGCGCGACCGCTGCCGCCGGGGCGGCGACGGCGACGGCGGGGACCGCGGCGGCACAGGAGGAACAGCCGGTCTGGCCGAGCGGGGCCAGCAGCGGGAACGTCGGGTCGTATCAGGACGCCCGCGGCGAGAGCGAGGTGACCGTCTCCGTCGGCGCGGGCGACAGCGGTCTCGCCTTCGACCCGACCCTCCTGTGGGTCGACCCGGGAACGACCATCACCTTCGAATGGACGGGGAACGGCGGCGCCCACAACGTCCAGACCGTCGAGGGCGGCGGCCCGGCCAGCCTCGACAGCGGCGACCCGGTCGGCGAGGAGGGGTACACCTACGAGTACGAGACGAGCGAGGAGGACGTCGGCATCACGCACTACCACTGCGTTCCCCACACCGCGGTCGGCATGCACGCCGGCCTCGCCGTCGGCGGGGACATCGAGACCGAGTCGACGGGCGGCGGCGGCGGATCGAACGCCGTCTTCGTCCCGCAGGGCGCCCGCGCGCTCGGCATCGCCACGTTCATCGCGATGGTGAGCACGCTCGGGCTGGCGTTCGTCTTCATGAAGTACGGCGGGACGATAACCGGCGACGAGGAGTAGTCGGCGTTCGGCGCGACCGCGCGGCGGTCGGCGGGCGCGTCGCCGATCCGAGATTTCGACCCGCCTTTTCAGTTCACTCGCCGAGGAGCCCGCGGTACGTCTCGACGTACCGGTCTAACACCGCGTCGCGGTCGTAGCTCGCGAACTCCCGCTCGATCGGCTTCCGTTCGAGGTCGCCGACGGCGACGAACTCGTCCGCGAGTTCGGCCGGGCTCGTGACGAGGCGGCCGCGCTCGCGACCCTCCACGAGCTCGTGGGCGCTCGAGTCCGCCTGGTACTCGACGAGGGCGACGCAGCCGCATGCGAGGGCCCACAACAGTTCGGTCGCGAACGTCTCCCACGTCGCCGTCGCGGCGACGACGTGGGTCCCCTTGTACAGCTCGACGCGCTCGCGGCGCGGGAGGTCGCCGAGGAACGACACCCGGTCGTCGATCCGGAGGTCGCGCGCGGTCGCCTCGATCCGCTCCCGCTCGGGGCCGTCGCCGACGACGGCGGCGGTCCAGTCGCGTCCGCGGAGCTCCGCGAGTCCGAGCAGGAACGTCTCGACGTTCGCGTGGCGGTCCAACCGTCGGGCGTACACCGCGTCGAACCGGTCGTCGACGCCGGCCGACTCGACGAGTTCGAAGTCGACGCTCTCCGGGACGACCCGCACGTCGTCGCCGTCGGCCCCGTGTTCGCGGACCCGCGTCTTCGTCGTCCGCGAGGGGGCGGTGACCGCGTCTGCGCCCCGGGCGAGGAAGCGGTACCGCCGGGCGGCGTCCGCGGGGTGGTCGCGCCACCAGTCGACGACGACCGGCGTCCTCGTCAGCGTCCCCGCGACCGTCGCGCCGAGCCCCGGCGTCGGCGGGCTGTTGACCGCGTGGACGACGTCGGGATCGACGCGGCGGAGCGCGACGGGGAGCCGCGCCGCGAACGCCGTGGGCGACGGGTCCGTCGTCACCGACCGGTACTCGATCCCGTCCTCCTCGAAGGCGTCGAGGTCGCCGCCCCACCAGCGCGAACAGAGCCAGACGACCTCGTGGCCGCGGTCGGCGAGTCCGCGGGCGACTCGTCGCGTCCGCTCCCGGGCCGGCGTGTCGCCGTGACCCGGGGCGAAAAGCGAGGCGAACGCGACGCGCATACGGCGACCGGACGACGGGCCCGAATAAAAAGACACGGCATCGGGGCGGCGTCGGGCGGACGTCGTCGGGCGCACGGGAACGGTCCGAAACCGCCCCTCCGCCACCCGAAACGGTTTCCCACCGCGGGCGGAACCGGACCCCATGCACCGGTACGACATCGAACGGTACCTCAACGTGCGGAACGCCGGCGGAGCGGACCTGGGGCCCGACGGTCGGCTCTCCTTCCTGCTGAACACGACCGGCACCGGCCAGGTGTGGTCTCTCGACGAGCCGCTGGGGTGGCCCGAACAGCACACGTTCTTCGAGGAGGCGGTCTCGTTCGTCGACTCGTCGCCCGAGCGCGCCGAGGCCGTCTTCGGGATGGACGAGGGCGGCAACGAGCGCGCGCAGCTCTACCGGCTCAACTACGAGTCCGGCGAGATCGTCGACCTCACCGAGCGCCCCGAGGCGAAGCACCGCTGGGGCGGCTGGGACTCCGAGGGCGACCGCTTCGCGTTCGCCTCCAACCGGCGCGACGAGTCCGTGTTCGACGTGTACGTGCAGGACCGCGACGCGACCGGCGACGACGCCGAGCTGGTGTGCGAGGGCGACGGCTGGCTCTCCGTCGCGGGCTGGTCGCCGAGCGACGACCGGCTGATCGTCCACGAGGCGCACTCCTCGTTCGATCACGACGTGTACACCCTCGACGTCGCGAGCGGCGACCTGACGCATCACACGCCTCACGAGGGCGACGTCCGGTACGGCAGTCCGGAGTGGGGACCGGAAGGCGAGTCGCTGTACCTCGTCACCGACCGCGACAGCGACACGCTCCGCTTGGAGCGGCTCGAGCTCGCGACCGGCGACTTCACCGTGGTCGCGTCCGGCGAGGGGTCGGCCCTCGAGGGCGGCGCCGGCGCCGACGTGTCGGACGACGCCCCAGAGAAGCCGGGCGGCGACGACGGCTGGAACGTCGACGGCGTCGCGGTCGACGAGGAGTCCCGCCGCGTCGTCTACTCGCGGAACGTCGACGGCTACACCGAGCTGACGGTCGGGGAGCTCGTCGACCCCGACCGGATCGACCCGTTCCCGGCCCCGGACCTCCCGAGGGGCGTCGCCGGCGGCGTGAGCTTCGGGCCGGACGGCGACCGCTTCGCGATCACCGCGACCGGGAGCACCCACAACGCGAACGCCTACGTCGTCGACGCGACCACCGGCGAGACGGAGCGCTGGACCGCCGCCTCGACCGCCGGGATCCCGCCGGACACGTTCGTCGAGCCCGAGCTCGTCCACTACCCGACCTTCGACGGCCGGGAGATCCCCGCCTTCTTCTCCGTCCCCGAGACGGAGCCGCCCGAGGGCGGCTACCCCGTCGTCGTCGACATCCACGGCGGGCCGGAGTCGCAGCGCCGCCCCTCGTTCGCCTCGGTGAAGCAGTACCTGCTGAACAACGGCTACGCCGTCTTCGAACCGAACGTCCGCGGCTCCTCCGGGTACGGGAAGGCCTACTCCGCGCTCGACGACGTGGAGAAGCGGATGGACTCGGTGGCCGACGTCGAGGCCGGCGTCGAGTGGCTCCACGACCACCCCGAGGTCGATCCCGACCGCGTCGTCGCGATGGGCGGCTCCTACGGCGGCTTCATGGTGCTCGCCGCGCTCACCGAGTACCCCGAGCTGTGGGCCGCCGGCGTCGACATCGTCGGCATCGCGAACTTCGTCACCTTCCTGGAGAACACCGGCGACTGGCGCCGCGAGCTCCGCGAGGCCGAGTACGGCTCGCTCGACGAGGACCGGGAGTTCCTGGCGTCGATCTCGCCGATCAACAACATCGAGGCCATCGACTCCCCCCTGTTCGTCCTCCACGGCGCGAACGACCCGCGGGTGCCCGTGGACGAGGCCGAACAGATCGTCGAGGAGGCGCGCGAGCAGGGCGTCCCGGTGCGCAAGCTGATCTTCGACGACGAGGGGCACGGCTTCGCGAAGCTGGAGAACCGCATCGAGGCGTACCGCGAAGTCGTCGACTTCCTCGCCGAGCACGTCTGAGTCGACGCGTCTGAGATGGAGATCGGACGCGGGGTGAAGTGCGGAGCCGGCGCGGGACCGACGCCCGGGATATCGCGTCGAGCGCCCCGGGATTCGGCTCGTCGACGGGACGGTGAGGGGTCGCAGTAGTCTTATGCTGTACGACAAACATTATCTATCATGGGCATCGACGCAATCGCCGAGTCCACGGCGGCCTCGATGAGCGAGGGCCAGATGGGGGAGCTCCTCAAAGCGGAGGGGGTCGGAACGCTCGGGCTCCCGACCGACGACCTCCCGTATCTCCTCCCGATCTCGTTCGGCTTCGACGGGGACGCGACGCTGTATTTCGTCTTCTTGCTGTTCGGGTCCGAGAGCCGGAAGGAGACGCTCGTGACCGAGGCGGGACGAGCTCAGTTTCTGGTCTACCGCGCCGAGTCCATGTACGACTGGCAGAGCGTCTCGCTGACCGGCCGAATCACCGCCGTCGAGGAGGGGGAGTGGGACGAGCTCCGGAGCGCGATGGAGAACGCGTGGCACCCGAACGTCTTCTCGTCAGCGCATCCGATGCGCGGCGTCCGCGGCTACAGCTTCGAGATCGACGAGTGGACCGGGCTCCAACAGCGGGACGTCGGCGGAAAATGAGGGGCGCGACGCGCGCCGTCACCGGTCCCTAACGGGGCCGCGCCGTCATCGGTCCGACTACCAGTCCGGGCCGAAGTCCGGGTTCAGCTGGCGGTCGGTCCGACCGAGGGTGTCGATCTCCTCGACGTCCTCGTCGTCCAGTTCGAGCCCGATGCTCGCCCAGTTGTCGACGATGTGATCCTCTCCCGTCGCCTTCGGGATGGCGGTGACGCCCTTCTCGCGGAGCCACGCGAGGCTCACCTGCGCGGCGCTGACGCCGTGCTTCTCGGCGATGTGAGTGATCGCCGGGTCGTCGAGCACGACCCCGCGGGCGAGGGGAGAGTAGGCGACGAGTTCGACGCCGTTGGCGTCGGCGTACTCGCGCAACTCCTCCTGCCGGAGCAGCGGGTGCATCTCCACCTGGTTCGCGAACGGCGCCTCGCCGAGCGCGTCGGTCGCGGCGTCGAGGTGGTGCGGCTCGAAGTTCGAGACGCCGATCCGGTCGATCAGGCCGTCGTCGCGGAGCTCGGCGAACGCGGGCAGCGTCTCTTCGGGGTCGTACGCGCCCGCCGGCCAGTGGACGTACAGCAGGTCGACGTACTCCGTGCCGAGCTTCTCGAGGCTCTCGCGGGTGGACGCGGCCACGTCCTCGGGAGCGAGCTGGTCGATCCACACCTTCGTGGCGAGGAACACGTCGTCGCGGTCGACGTCGGCCGCGGCGATCCCGTCGCCGACGGCCGCCTCGTTGCCGTATATCTGGGCGGTGTCGACGTGGCGGTAGCCGGTCTCCAGCGCGGTCTTCACCGACTCGGTGCACTGCGCCGGCTCGTCGTTCTCCCACGTGCCGAGCCCGAGCACGGGCATCCCGTCGCGGGTCGGTACGTCGAAGGACCGCTGTCGCTGTGACATGGCTCCGGGTAGTCGTGTGAGGGGAAAGTCGGTTGCGGTTCCGGTCATCCGTCGGCCCGCGCCCTCGGTTATCGGCTCGCGGGAAGCGACGAGCGATACTTGGCAACTGAGTCACAAGTATCGACGAGGGAATGGCGAGCTACTACGACTGGCTGCTCGCGGTGATCGCGGCCGCGATGATCGTCGGTGTCGGGGCGAGCGTCCACTCCGCGGTGGCCCTTCACCAGGGGCTCGCCGGCGGGAGCCTCGTGTCCACGCTCGTCCTCTACGAGATTCTCTTCCGAAACCCGCCGACCGAACCGACCCGGTCGCCGACCGCCGCGTCGGTCGCCGTCGGGGTCGGATGGCTCCTCACCGCCGTGCTGATGTACTGAGCGCGGCCTCCCGCCGCCCGTCACTCCAGCAGCGCCCGCGAGGAGTTCGTCACGACGAGCAGGCTCGACGCGCCCATCGCGACCGCGGCGAACAGGGGGTTGAGCAGGCCGGTGACCGCGAGCGGGATCGCGACCGCGTTGTACAGGAACGCCCAGCCGATGTTCCCCTTCACGCGCCGGCCGGCCGCCCGCGACAGCTCGAAGACGGTCGCGACCGAGCCGAGGTCGTCGTCGACGATCGCCACGTCGGCGGCGTCGGCCGCCATCGCCGTGCCGCCGCCGAGCGCGATCCCGAGGTCCGCGGCGGCGAGCGCCGGCGCGTCGTTGGTCCCGTCGCCGACCATCACCGTGAGCCCGCTCGCCTTCAGCCGCGTTATCGTCTCGGCTTTCCCCTCCGGCGGGACGCCCGCGAAGACCGAGGAGACCGCCTCGTGCTCCTCGAAGACGGTCGCCGCGCGCTCGTCGTCGCCCGTCAGGACGACCACGTCGACGCCCTCGTCGGCGAGCGCGGTCACCGTCTCCTCCCACCCCTCGCGCAGCTCGTCGCCGACCACGACGACGCCCTCGGCGGCGCCGTCGCGCCCCACCGCGACGGGGACGCGACCCACGTCGCGCGCCTCGGCGACCGCCCGCCGGATCTCGTCGGGGACGGTCCAGCCGCGCTCGTCGAACAGGGCGGGGTGGCCCACGACCACGTCGGTCCCGTCGACCGTCCCGGAGACCCCGCGGGCGTGGCTCTCGAAGCCCTCGACCGCGAGCGCGTCGGTCGCGCCGGCTCCGTCGTCGGGCGACGCCGACTCGGTCGTCCCGCCGTCGGCGACCGCCGCGGGGGCGGGCGACGCGTCCGGGTCTCCGCGAGCGTCTCCGCGCGCTCGCGCCGCGGCGATGGCCCGGCCGACCGGGTGGGCCGACCGCTCCTCCAACGCGGCCGCGAGCCGGAGGAGGTCGTCGTCGACGTCGGCGGCGATCACCTCCATCTCGCCGGTGGTGAGCGTCCCCGTCTTGTCGAAGACGACGGTGGTCGCGTCGCGGACCCGCTCGAAGACGGTGTCGTCGAAGATCACGATGGACCGCTCGAGCGCGTCGCGGATCCCGGCGGCGACCGCGAGCGGGGTCGCGAGCCCGAGCGCACAGGGGCACGAGACGATGAGCACCGTGAGCCCGACGAGCATCGCCTCGGTGACGCCGTTGCCGAGCGCGAGGTTCGCGGCGGCGGCGACGACGGCCACCGCGAGGACGACCGGGACGAAGACCGTCGCGAGCCGGTCGGCGAGCTTCTGGACGCCGTGGTTCCCGCTCTGGAGGTCCCAGACGAGCTCCGCGACGCGGTCGAGGCTGGAGCTCGCGTCGGGACCGACCGCGATCGTCAGCGAACCGTCGGCGACCACGGAGCCGCCGACCACGTCGTCGCCGGCGGTCTTCCGGACCGGCATCGACTCGCCGGTGACGACCGACTCGTCGACCGCGGCGTCGCCGGCGACGACCTCGCCGTCCACCGGGACGCGCTCGCCCGCCCGCACGAGCAGGCGATCCTCGGGTTCGAGCGCGTCGATGGCGACCTCCTCCGTCTGGGTGACGGCCCCCGCATCGGCCGCATCGGAGCCGCCGGAGGCGTCGCCGGTCCCGACGACCCGCCGAGCGCTGTCGACCTGCACCGCGGTGAGGTCCGAGAGGAGCTCCGTCGCGCGCTTCTTGATCGAGTCCTCGTAGCTGTTGCCGACGGTGACGATCACGATGATCGCGACCGTCACGTCGTAGTAGATCGACGGCGACTCGACGAATATCACCGCGAGCGTGCTGTAGACGTACGCGCTCACCGCCGCGATGGCGACGAGGAGGTCCATGTTCGGCGACCGCGTCTTCGCGCTGACGTAGGCGCCCCGCAGTATCGGCTTCCCGGTGAACAGGAGGACGACGGTCGTCAGGACCGCGATCACGATGAAGAAGTACGTCCCCGACGTCGACGACATCGCCTGGTCGAGGTACTCCAGGGTGCGCTCGTTGTAGAAGGGGAACGCGAAGTAGGTCGGATAGATGATGACGATGTACTGCAGCATGACGGCCATCCCGACGAGCACGCCGGCCGCGAGCCGGGCCGTCGCCATGTTGTCGGCCTGCCGGCGCGCGAAGGCGTCGTCGCGGGGGTACGCGCTGTAGCCGAGCCCGCTCACCGCCTCCGAGAGGTCGTCGGTCGAGACGCCGTCCGGGTCGTGGTCGATCCGGACGGTGTCCGTGACGTAGCTGGCGCTCGCGGCGCTGACGCCCTCCGTCCGGGTCGCGACCGTCTCGATGAACGCCTCGCAGGTCGCGCAGTGCATCCCGTCGACCTCGAGGAACGTCGCCTCGTGGTCGGCCGGGACGTCGTCGCCGGCCTCGTCGCCCCCGGCTTCCCCGCCCTCGTCGCCCGCGCGTCGACGCTCCCGAACCGCGTCGGCGTCGACGTCGACGTCGCCGAGGGCCGCGTACACGTCTCGACAGCCGGGACAGCAGAACTCGTTGCCCGCGTCGTCGGTCACGTCGACGCCGTCGGTCGGGAGTTCACAGAGGGTGCAGTCGGGCGCGCTCATCGGTCACATCCCCCCCATCGTCCCGGCGTCGAGCGGGTTCCAGAACGGGAGCCGCGGGTGCGGCACGGAGATCCCGACCGACATCAGCCCGTGCGCGAACAGGACGTAGCCGAGCGCGACGAAGGCGACGCCGAGCAGCCGGTGGATCCGGCGCCGGTGGACGGCGTCGACGCTCTCGATCACGGTGCCGTAGAGGAAGACGGCGGGCATCGTCCCGATCCCGAGCGCCGCGAGCGCGATTCCACCGCTGACCGCCGAGCCGCTGGCGAACGCGTAGAGGTACGCCGGGTAGAGGATCGGGCAGGGGAGGAGGCCGTGGACCGCGCCGAGCCCGACGATGCCGGGGCCGTTCGCGAGCCGGTCGACGTGGCCGGTGAGCCAGCCGGTGACTCGTTCGAGTCCCGGGAGGTGGATCCCCCCGGTCGCGCCGCCGAGCGCGTACCGAACGCCGACGAGTATCACGGCCGCGCCGACGCCGAGGCCGACGACGCCCCGGACGAGCTCCGCCGCGCCGGTCAGCGTCGCCGTCGTGACGAGGACGACCCCGCCGAGCGCGCCGAGCGCCGCGCCGATGGTCGCGTAGCTCGCCGCGCGGCCGAGGTTGAACAGCGCGTGCTGGCGGACCTCGTAGGTCGTGAGGTGGCTCCCGCGACCGTCGGAGGCCGCGGACGCGGCGGCCCCGCCGCTCGCCGCGCCCCCGCCGTCGGTCCGGCCGTCCCCCTCGCGCATCCGGCCGGCGTACACCGTCACGAGCGGGCCGCACATGCCGATGCAGTGGGCGCCGCCGAGCAGCCCGATGGCCAGGAACAGCAGGACGTCGGTCCCCAGAAGCGTCGAGATGTCCATGGGCGTGTGTTACCGCGTCTTGGCGTCGCGGGCGGTAATGGGTTTCGTCGGGGACGAGACCGACGGTCCGCGACGGCTGCGGCGCACGTCACTCCTCCGCGAAGACGGTCGCGTACATCCCCCCGGTCTCGTGCGGGATGCAGACGTAGTCGTAGCGCCCGGCGACCTCGAAGGTGTGCGAGAAGCGGTCGCCGTTCTCCAGTCCGCCGCCGAAGTCGGACGCCCACGCCTCGCGGGCGGTCTCCTCGTCCTCGTAGCCGCCGGAGGCGAAGTACTCCGCCGCGTCGGGGATCGCCGCCTCGTAGGCGGTCACCGTGTGCGCCCGCGAGCTCGTGTTCTCCCAGACGACCGTGTCCCCGACGGACACGGTCAGCTCGGCGGGGCGGTACCCGGACGCGACCATCCCGACGTCGTAGTCCGGCTCGCCGCCGACGCCGGCGCAGCCGGCGAGGGACGCGGTCGCCCCGGTGCCGACGCCGGCCGCCCCGATCCGCCGGAGGAACCGTCTGCGATGCATACCCGTCCTCGGGGTTTCAGTCGTTTCAATATCGCGGTTCGCCCCACCGCGTGGGAACCGTCGCGGGCCTCGGGAAGCGGCGGACCGCTCCGTCCGACGGCTCGGCCCCCGTCACGGGTCCACGAGCTCGTCGAACACCCGCCGCTGCGCGGCCGCGAGGTGCTCGGCGAACGTCGACCGGGCGATCCCCACGGCCGCCGCGACCGCCTCCGCGTCGGCCTCGCGCGGGTACTCGAAGTACCCGAGCCGGTGGGCGGTCCGGACGACCTCGCGCTGTCGGTCGGTGAGCCGGTCCCGATCGACGACGACCGGGTCGCAGTCGCCCGACGCGCCGGACCGGGTGAGCCGTTCGAGCGTGACCGACGCCCCCGTGGCCTCGACGGTCTCGACGATGTCGCCGATCGGGTCGCCGGTGGGCAACGAGAGCGTGAGCAGGATCCGGTCGGGGTCCGTCCGGACCGTGACGTCGGAGACCGGGTGGCCGAGCGACTCGATCGACCGGCAGGGGTACGGCTCCGTCGGAGGGCTCCGGATCCGGTAGACGTACTCGCCGTCGGCCGCGAACACGGGATCCGCGTCGATCGGCCGCTCTGTGCGGAACTCCGAGACGACGGCGTCGTCGAGGCGGACGCGTTCCACGCCGGTGGCGACCGTCCCGTCGGGGAGCGCCTCGGCGACCGGCGCGTGCGGCGGGTCCCGGACGGCGAGGCGAGCGCGGACGCCCCGCGACCCGCCGGCGGGCTCGTCGGGTATCGGGCCGTCGCGGTCGTCGTCGGGGGGATCGTCGGCGTGGGGGTCGGTCGAACCGTCGGCGGACGACGAGCGACGTGACCCCCGCGACATGTTCGAATTAAGCCGACGGACCGGTAAAAGAACGGTCCCGAACGAGTACGTCCGTCGACCGAGCCGCGCGTGGAATTTATAAAACCCCGTCGTGGGACGGACACGACTCTCCCGGCCGGAAACCGTTCTATCGACGATGACAGCGCGCGGGCTCGACGGGGTCTCGATCGGTATCGTGGGCGGCGGCGTCGGCGGGCTCTCGGCGGCCGCGCACCTCGCCGACGCCGGGGCCGAGGTGACGCTCTACGAGCGCCGCGAGCGCGTGGGCGGGGTGGCCGGCCGGCTGGAACGCGACGGGTTCCGGTTCGACACCGGTCCCTCGTGGTACCTCATGCCGGACGTGTTCGAACGCTTCTTCGAGCGATTCGGCCGCGATCCGGAGGACTTCTACGAGCTGGAGCGGCTCGACCCGCACTACCGCGTGTTCTGGGACGACGGGGACCGGGTCGACGTCCCCGCGGACCCGGACGCGGCCGCGGCGCTGTTCGACTCGTACGAGGCCGGCGCGGGCGACGCGTTTCGCCGGTACCTCGACGACGCCGAGACGGCCTACGAGGTCGGGATGGACAGCTTCGTGCGGCCGGGGCGGTCGCGGTTCCGCGACTACCTCTCGACCGACGTCCTCGCCGGCGGCCGCAAGCTCAACCTGTTCGACACGCTCGACGAACACGTCGCGTCGTACGTCGAGCACCCGAAGCTCCGCCAGCTGCTCCAGTACACCCTCGTCTTCCTCGGCGGGTCGCCGTACAACACCCCCGCCCTGTACCAGCTGATGAGCCACGTGGACTTCGGGCACGGCGTCTACTACCCGCTCGGCGGGATGTACGAGGTGATCGAGGCGATCGAGGCGGTCGCGACGGCGCAGGGCGCGGACGTCCACACGGGGGTCGGCGTCACCGGAATCGAGCCGGGGCCCGACGAGGTCGCCGTCGAGCTGGGCGGCGACCGCTACGTCCACGACCGGGTCGTCTGTAACGCGCCGCCCGAGCACGTCGAGCGCGAGCTGCTCCCCGAGGGCGCGGTGCCCCGTTTCGGCGACTACTGGGACCGGCGGACGTACGGCCCGAGCGCCTTCCTGCTCTACCTCGGCGTGGAGGGGTCCCTCGACTCGCTGGCGCACCACACATTGGCGCTGCCGACCGACTGGAAGCCCCACTTCGACGCCATCTTCGAGTCGCCCGCGTGGCCCGAGAACCCGACGATATACGTGAACGTGCCCTCGCGCACCGACCCGTCGGTCGCGCCGGAGGGCCACGAGACGGTCGTGACGCTCGTCCCGATCGCGCCAGGCTTGGACGACGGCCCCGACCGCCGGGCCGCGTTCCGCGAGCGCGTCCTCGACGCGGTCGCGTCGTACACCGGGACCGACCTCCGCGACCGGATCGTCGTCGAGGAGTCGGCGTCCGTCTCCGACTTCGCCGACCGGTTCGACCGACCGGGCGGGAGCGCGCTCGGGCTCGCGCACACGATGAGACAGACGGGACCGCTCCGCCCCGGCCCGCGGGTCCGGGGGGTCGACCGGCTCTACTACGTCGGCGGGAGCAGCAACCCCGGGATCGGCGTCCCGATGTGCCTGCTGAGCGGGGAGCACTGCGCCGACGCGGTCGCGGCGGACGTCGCCGGCGGTCCTTTCGACCGGATTCCGCTGATCGGGCGATGAACGGGAGACTTTGGATCGACCGTTCATTATCGGGCCGCAGAAGCTGAGGTTTTCGAACTATTCCGGCCGAGACCGGAATCCGTTGAGAAACCCTTACCTGTCAGGTTGGTCCATTTAATTGTCCCGCGACGTAAGGAGGTACGTCGCATGATCGAAACAGCAGCGGCCGACCTACTCGCGCAGGGAATCGTCCCGCTCGAAATGACTCAAACCGACGTGTTCCAAGCGATTCAGAGCGATCAGCTCCTGAGCGCGTCGCTCTGGATAAACATCGCCCTCGCGGGCCTGTCCATCCTCCTGTTCGTGTACATGGGCCGGAACGTGGAGGACCCCCGCGCTCAGCTGATCTTCGTCGCCACGCTGATGGTACCGCTGGTGTCGATATCGAGCTACACCGGACTCGTCTCCGGACTCACGGTCAGCTTCCTCGAGATGCCGGCCGGACACGCGCTGGCCGGTCAGGAGGTGCTCACTCCGTGGGGCCGGTATCTCACGTGGGCGCTGTCGACGCCGATGATCCTCATCGCGCTCGGCCTGCTCGCCGGCTCGAACATGACGAAGCTGTTCACGGCCGTCGTGGCCGACGTCGGGATGTGCGTCACCGGTCTCGCGGCCGCGCTGACCACGTCCTCATACATGCTACGCTGGGTCTGGTACGTCATCAGCTGCGCCTTCTTCGCCGTCGTCCTCTACATCCTGCTCGCCGAGTGGGCACGGGACGCAGAGGTCGCCGGCACCGCCGAGATCTTCAACACGCTGAAGGTGCTCACCGTGGTCCTGTGGCTCGGCTACCCGATCTTCTGGGCGCTCGGCGCCGAGGGGCTCGCGGTGCTCGACGTCGCGATCACCTCGTGGGCGTACAGCGGGATGGACATCATCGCGAAGTACCTCTTCGCGTTCCTCCTCCTGCGGTGGGTCGTCGACAACGAGAGCGCGGTCGCCAAGATGGCCTCGGGCCTCGGCTCCGCCTCCGGCGGCGCCTCGCCCGCCGACGACTGAGGCCGGCCGACCGCCCCGCGGTTCCACTCTTCCTTTTTGCCATCGCTCCGTCCAGCCGGTCGGCCGCCGGTCCGGCCGAGAGCAAAGCGCTAAACCCGCGGCGGCGGTGGAACGGGACATGAAGCAGGCCATCGTCGCCCGCACGGACATCGGCATGGGCGAGGGGAAGCTCGCCGCGCAGGTCGCGCACGCGTCGCTGTCGGCGTACCAGGACGCGGGGCGCCGCGCCCGCAAGAAGTGGCAGGGCGACGGACAGAAGAAGGTCGTGCTGAAGGGCGACTCCGAGAGCCAGCTGTTCGCGCTGGCCGACAAGGCGGAGACGGAGGGAATCCCGTACGCCATCGTCCGAGACGCGGGCCACACCCAACTGGAGCCGGGGACCGTCACCGCGCTCGCCGTCGGGCCCGCCCGCGACGACACCGTCGACCGCGTGACCGGCGACCTCTCGCTGTACTAGATGGCCTCCGAACGCGACCTCCGCGAGGCGCACCCGACCGAGCGCGCGGTCGGCATGGACTACTACGTCAGTGACGCCGACGGGATCGGCGGCCGGCTCCGGGAGTCTCCCGAGGACTTCCGCGTCCGCGAACTGGAGGCGTTCGAGCCGGAGCCGCTCGGCGTAGACCGCGGGAGCTACCCCGAACTTGTCGTCCGCGTCACGCTGCGCGACTGGGACACGAACGACTTCGCGCGCCGGATCTCCGACGCGCTCGGGATCAGCCGCGAGCGCGTCTCGTGGGCCGGCACGAAGGACAAGCGCGCGGTCACGACGCAGCTGTTCACGCTCCGCGAGGTCGACCCCGACGACCTCCCCGCGATCCGCGGCGCCGAGATCGAGGCGCTCGGTCGGGCCGGCCGGCGGCTCTCCTTCGGCGATCTGGCCGGCAACGCCTTCGAGATCCGGGTCGCCGACGCGGTGGGGGAGGCGCCCGGCCGCGTCGCCGACGCGGTGCGCGACCTCCGTGGGTTCGCGGGCGACGAGAGCGACTCGGCCGACGCCGCGAGCGCCGACGCCGACCTCGCGAGCGGCGCGACCGTCGGCGTCCCGAACTACTTCGGCCAACAGCGGTTCGGAAGCCGGCGGCCCGTCACCCACGTCGTGGGGCTCGCGATCGCCCGGAACGACCCGCGCGAGGCGGTCCGGCTGTACGCGGGTAACCCCGCCGAGACGGAGCCTGACGACACGCGGGCCGCGCGCGACCGCGTCGACGCGGCGTTCGGCGTGAACCCCGAGGTCGCCGGGGAGGGTATCGCGGGCGGGGCGGCCGCCGCCGACGTCGCCGACGCCGAGCGCTCCGCCGCCGACGGTACCGGCGACGGCGACTGGGGCGCCTGCCTCGACGCGATCCCGGGCAAGCTCCGGTTCGAGCGCTCGATGGTCCACCGGCTCGCCGACCGCGGCGTCGCCCCCGACGCGCCGCCAGACGACGAGGACTGGTGGCACGCGCTGGAGGCGGTGCCGTCGAACCTCCAGCGCCTGTTCGTCAACGCGGCCCAGTCGTTCCTCTTCAACCGGATCGCGAGCGAGCGGCTCCGGCGCGGCCTCCCGTTCGATCGCCCCGTCGCCGGCGACGTGGTCTGCTTCGCCGACGGCGACGCCCCCGACGAGCTGTACGCCCCCGATACAGACCGACTCCAGCGGGTCGACGCCGACCGCGTGTCGGTCGTCTCCCGGCACTGCGAGCGCGGCCGGGCGTTCGTGACGGCTCCGCTCGTCGGGACCGAGACCGAACTCGGCGACGGCGAGCCCGGCGAGATCGAGCGCGAGGTCCTCGCCGACGCCGGGATCGAGCCCGGCGACTTCGCGCTCCCCGGCGAGTTCGACTCCGCGGGCACGCGCCGGGCGCTCCTCCTGCGCACCGACCTCGACGTGGCGTTCTCGGACGGAGACCCCCGGTTCGCGTTCGCGCTCCCGAGCGGATCGTACGCGACCGTGCTGCTCCGGGAGTTCACGAAGAGCGGGCCGCTCGACCTCTGAGCGGGGCGCGGACCCTCGACCGATCCTCGTTCGTGCATTACCGAGGCGTCGAGAGCGTCGAAAACACCACGATACTGCGGCCCGTTCCGAGCCGTTTTTGTGCGGGAGCCGTCAATCGGGGCCATGACCCGGATCGTCGTCATCGACCTCCACGGCCAGTTCACGCACCTCGAGCGGCGGGCGCTCCGCGACATCGGCGTCGACACCGAGATCGTCTCGGCCGAGGAGCCGGCCGACGAGGTGGAGGCGGACGGGGTCGTCCTCTCCGGCGGCCCCGACATGGACCGCGTCGGCAACGCGCCGGACTACCTCGATCTGGACGTCCCCGTCTTCGGTATCTGCCTCGGGATGCAGCTGATCGCGGCCGAGCTCGACGGCGAGGTCGGCGGCGGCGACTACGGCGGCTACGCCGACGTCGACGTGGAGATCGTCGACGACGAGGACCCGCTCGTCGGGTCGCTCTCGCCCGACACCCGCGTGTGGGCCTCGCACGCCGACGAAGTGAAGTCGCTCCCGGAGGGGTTCGCCCGGACCGCCACCTCCGACGTCTGCGGCATCGAGGCGATGTCGAACCCGGAGGCCGACCTGTACGGCGTCCAGTGGCACCCGGAGGTCGCCCACACCGAGCGCGGCGACGAGGTGTTCGAGAACTTCGTTTCGATCTGCGAGTCGGCGTAGACGCTCCCCCCGTTTTCGGCCCCGCTCACTCTTCCACCCGCGCGGTCAGTACCGGCGCCTCGCTGTGTCGCACGACCCGCTCGGCGACCGACCCGGCCGCGATGAACCGGCCGACCCCGGTCCGACCGTGCGTCCCCATCACGATCAGGTCGGCCCCGTAGTCGTCCGCGGCGTCGAGGATCGCCTCGTGCGGCCGGCCGCGCCGGAGGTGCCTCTCGACCGGAACGCCGCGCTCCGCGCCGGCCGCGGCGACGGCGTCGAGCGCGCGCTCGCCGCGCTCCTCCTCGCGCTCGACGACCACGTCCCAGCGGTCGGCGCCGGCGATCGTCTCGTCGACCACGAACAGCGCGTGGATCCGCGCGCCGGCCAACTCGGCGATGCTGCCCGCGTGTTCGACGGCGTCATCGCTCCCGGGACTCCCGTCGGTCGCACAGAGGATCTCGTCGTACATCGCGGCCGAGTCTTCCCCCGCGGCTCAGAGCCGGTACCGGTGGACGTGTTCGGTCCCGCAGCTCGGGCACTCACGTCGGTACTCGACGGTCCCGCCGGTGGTGACCGCCTCCCACTCGCCCTCGTCGTCGACGAACCCGCACTCCTCGCAGGCGAGGGCGCTTCCGTCGAGCCGAGCACGGAGCCGATCGAACGCCGACGTGCCGCCGTAGCTCGATGACATGCGGTAACAGTTCACAATACTTCGATTAATAGCTGTCGGTGAGGGTCCCGTGGGGACCGCGCCGCTCCCGTGCGTCGCTCTCGGACCCGTGACGCGCGTCGAGGCCGCGACGGTCGGACCCGTCGTCGGGATAGTCGGACCCGTCGTCAGCGTAGTCGGACCCGTCGCCAGGCTCGTCGGACTCGTCGAAAAGCGGGAGGAAACGACCGCTTACTCCGCGAACAGCTCATCGACCGCCTCGCCGGCGGTCTCGGCCGCCTCGCGGGCGACCGCGTCGGGGTCGGGGTCCTCCGGGGCGTTCAGGTAGACGTCGACGTCGAGCACGCCCTCCTCGAACGTCACCGTGACGTCGAGGTCGGTCACCGCCGACTGGTCGTAGTGGGCGAAAATGACGCCCTCCGCGGCCTCGGCCGCGGTGCGGACCACTTCGTCGTCCGACGGCTCGTCGCTCATCGAACGCTTACGCGCCGCCCGCGCCCGGACCGCCCGGGCCCATCGGACCGCCGCCGCCGGCGCCGCCCTGAAGCATCTGCTGGAGCTCGCCCTGCAGGTCGTCGAACTGCTCCTCGACGCGCTCCTCCTGCTTCTGGAGCTGCTCGACGCGGACCTCGAGCGAGTCGACCTTGTTCTCGAGGTCGTCGTAGGCGGACTCGTAGTCCGTCTCGACGAGGACCTCGCCGATCTCGCGGTACATTCCGGCGTCCTCGTCGACGTCTTCGAGGGCGTCGAGCGCCGTCTTCGACTCGTTGAGCGCGGTCTGCGCCTGCTCCCTCTGCTCGGCGACCTGCTGTGCGGTCTCCTGCAGTTCCTGAAGCTCCTCGATCTTCTCCTGTGCCTCGGGCGGCATGTTCCCTTGCATAGGCGAAGCGAGGCGGTCCGGACGGAAAAACCCACGTCTTCGTCCCCATCGGCCGTACCGCCGGAGAGGGACCGTGAGCGGGCGGACAGCGGGGGATCTCCGAATCGGGTCGGCGGTTACCCGCGACCGGACGCGGCCTCGACCCGCTCCGCGACCTCGACGAGTCGGGACCAGCTGTTGATCCCGGCGCGGAGGGCGACGAGGTCGTCCGCGGCGACCCGGACCCGAACCGCGTCGCCGTCGCGGGAGACGGTCGCGGCCGAGCGCGCGTCGTCGATCTCGCCGACCTCGGGGGCGAGCGCGTCGGCGACGAGCCGTGCGCGCCGCTCGGAGGGGTAGGCGAACGAGAGGACCGCCTCGTGTGCGCGGGACGCCGTCACGGTCGGATCGGCCCGGACGGTTACTCGACGTTCACTTCCTTCACGTCGCCGCCGCGCTCCTTCAGGAGGACGCGGTGGCCGCAGTACGGGCAGCGCACGCCGCCGTACTCGTCGAGGGTGACGTCTCGCTTACAGCGGGAGCACTTGTAGCTCATTACCTATTCCTCGTCAGCGAGCGCGGCGCGGATGGAGCGGCGGACGGTGCGGCCGCCGGGCGTCTCGGGGCGGTACGCGCCGCCCGTGAACGTCTCGCCGGTCTCCTCGTTCACCCAGATGCCGGTGCCCTTGCGCGTGACGTCGTCGCCGTCGACGGTCGCGTTGCGCATCTCCTCTTCGATGTCCTGGACCCGCTTGCGGGAGACCCGGCCGTAGCGAGCGCCGAATCGGCCCGCACTACCGGTGCTTCGTGCCTTGTCCTCAGCCATAGTGAGTCCGTCTACCGCCAGCGCGGGTAAAAAGGCTACGAGTCGGGGGCGCCGCGGGGGACGGGCCGACCGAGCCAGAGACGCGGAGATATCGACGCTTCGACCCCGCTGCGGGCGCTCGATTCGCGAGTCTGACATCGGTAGTCAACTGAGACACTGAAGCGGCGGCGCGCCGCCGAGCGGTCGCCATCGGCGACCGCGAGGGGCCCGCGAGGGACGCGGTGAGCGCTCGGAGAGCGCGAACCGCGAGGCCGGGGAGGCGTGAGGCGTATCACGGTGCGGTCGGACGGGACTCAAAGGGGCTTTGGAGGCGTTCGGTTTCGATCCGTTGTCGACCACGTCTAGCCGAGTGGCCGGGGCTTCGGAGGCGTTCGCTGCCGTTCCAGCGGTTACTGTTTATAAGTAATCGACCGTATCGCCGGGTCCGTACTCCGCGCATCGACCGCAACGCCTTTCACAACTAAGTAATATCACTAAGTTGTATGCAAGGATTCGACGGCTTCAGCGACGTGAGCGAGACCGACGTGACGAAGGCGATCGGCAACGAGTGGACCGACGGCTTCCTCGAGTTCACCGACTCCGAGGTCATCGTCCTCGGCGGCGGTCCGTCCGGATTGATGGCGGCCAAGGAGCTGGCCGAGCGCGGCGTGAAGGTCATGATCGTCGAGAAGAACAACTACCTCGGCGGCGGCTTCTGGCTCGGCGGGTTCTTGATGAACACCGTCACCGTCCGGGACCCCGCCCAAGAGGTCCTCGACGACCTCGACGTCGACTACGAGCCGGTCGAGGACGTCGACGGCCTCTACACGGCGGCCGGCCCCGAGGCCTGTTCCGGGCTGATCAAGGCCGCCTGCGACGCCGGCGCGCGCGTCCAGAACATGACGGAGTTCACCGACCTCGTCGTCCGCGAGGACCACCGCGTCGGCGGGATCGTGATGAACTGGACGCCCGTCCACGCGCTCCCGCGCGAGATAACCTGCGTCGACCCCATCGCGGTCGAGTCCGACCTCGTGATCGACGCGACCGGCCACGACGCGGTCGCGATCAGCAAGCTCGACGAGCGCGGCGTCCTCTCGGCGCCCGGCATCGAGCACGCGAAGGAGCACAACACCGGGATGGACCAGACCGGCGACGGCGAGTACGGCGCCCCCGGCCACGACTCGCCCGGCCACGACTCCATGTGGGTCGGCGAGAGCGAGGACCGAGTCGTCGAGCACACCGGCGTCGTCCACGACGGACTGATCGCGACCGGGATGGCGGTCGCGACCGCTCACGGCCTCCCCCGGATGGGCCCGACGTTCGGCGCGATGCTCGTCTCCGGGAAGCGCGCCGCGCAGTCCGCGCTCGACGAACTCGGCGTCGACGGCCCCGACGTCCGTCTCTCCGCGGGCGACGCGCCCGCGCCGGCCGACGACTGAGGCGCGGTCCGAGACGCGAACACCTCCCCCCGCCAACGCTCAGCGCCCCGCTGACGGCGCTCCTCCCCCGACGGATTTATTGTCGGTATCCGCAGAGCGACACCCATGTACTGGCGGGGCCACGTCGGCATCGCGCTGCTCGCGTACGCGCCGGTCGCGGGGGCGGTCCGGGTCGCCGGCGAGCCCGGACTGGCGGTCCTCGGCGCGGCGGTCGCCGTCGCGTGCTCGACGCTCCCCGACCTCGACCACCGACTGCCGGTCGCGCACCGCGGCCCGACGCACACGGTCGCGTTCGCCGTCGCCGCGGGGGCGTTCGCGGCGCTCGCGGCCGGGGTCGCTCTCCCTGCGGGCGCGCCGACCGGGGTCGCCCTCCCGCCGTGGACCCCGGCCTTCGTCGGCGGCGTCGCGACCCTCTCGCTCTGTTCGCACGTCGCCGGCGACGCGATCACGCCGATGGGGATCCGGCCGTTTCGCCCCCTCTCGGCGTGGCACGTCACGCTCGACCTGACGCCGGCGGCGAACCCGCGAGCGAACCGGCTGTTCCTCGGGGTCGGCGCCGCCGCCCTCGCGCTGTCGGTCGGACTCACTCCCTGACCGAACGCGTGACCGCGTCCGACGCCCGACGAACGTCACGAACGTTCACTCGCTCCCGACTCAACCGTGTGCCTTTTTGCGGGCGTGCGCCGAACCCGGCGGTATGCGCAACGCAAAGATCGTCTGTACGATCGGTCCCGCGTCGGACGACCGGGACGCGATCCGCGCCCTCGCCGACGCGGGGATGTCCGTCGTCCGGCTGAACGCCAGCCACGGGACGACGGCCCACCGCGAGAAGGTCATCGAGCGGGCCCGCGCGGTCGACGACGCGATCGATGACCCGCTCGCGGTGATGGTCGACCTGAAGGGTCCGGAGGTCCGCACCGCGGAGCTCGACGAGCCGATCCGGCTCGCGACGGGCTCCGAGGTGACGTTCGCGGAGGGCGACGGCGCCACTCCCGAGCGCGTGGGGCTCACGCACTCCATCGCGGCCGCCGGCCCGGGCGACACGGTCCTCCTCGACGACGGCCGGATCGAGTGCCGCGTCGAGCGGGTCGACGGCGACGCCGTCGTCGCCACCGTCGTCTCCGGCGGGGAGCTCAGTTCGCGGAAGGGCGTCAACCTCCCCGGCGTCGCCATCGACGTCGACCTGATCACGCCCGAGGACGAGGACGAGCTCGACCTGGCCGTCCGGACGAACGCCGACTTCGTCGCGGCCTCCTTCGTGCGGAACGCCGCCGACGTCTACGAGATCGCCGACGAGCTCGAGGAGCGCGGCGGCGACGACATCCCGGTCGTCGCGAAGATCGAGCGGGCCGGCGCGGTCGAGAACCNNCGCGCCGGCCGACCCGCGCGGAGGCCTCGGACGTCGCCAACGCGGTCCTCGACGGCACCGACGCGGTGATGCTCTCGGGCGAGACCGCCATCGGCGACGACCCCGTCAACGTCGTGGAGACGATGGACCGCATCGTCCGCGAGGTCGAGTCCAGCGACGAGTACGCCGAGACGCGCGAGCAGCGCGTCCCGGCCGCCGCGGAGGGCTCGCGAACCGAGGCGCTGGCGCGCTCGGCCCGCTACCTCGCCCGCGACATCGGCGCGTCCACCGTCGTCGCGGTGTCGGAGTCCGGCTTCACGGCCCGTAAGACCGCGATGTTCCGGCCGGGCGTCCCCGTGGTCGCGACGACCCCGAACGACCGGGTCCGGCGACAGCTCGCGCTCTCGTGGGGGGTCCGACCCGTCCTGACCGGGTACGCCAGCGACATGGAGGCGATCCTCGACAACGCGGTCGACGCCGCGCTCGACACCGGCGGCGCCTCGTCCGGGGACACGCTCGTGGTGCTCTCCGGGATGCTGACCGAGTTCGAGGGGACGAACACGACGAACACGCTGAAGGTCCACGTCGCGGCCGAGACGCTGGTGACCGGGAAGGCGGCGGTCGCGGGCCGCGTCGCCGCGCCCGTCCACCGGACCGACGACGGCGACCTGAGCGAGGTTCCCGCGGGCTCCATCGTCGCGCTCGGCCCCGGCTTCGAGGGCGAGTTCTCGGGTGACCTCGACGCGCTCGTCGGGATCATCGACGCCCGCGAGGGGATGACCGGCTACCCCGCCGTCGTCGCCCGCGAGCTCGGCGTCCCGATGGTCGCCGGCGCGACGCTCCCCGAGAGCGTCGCCGACGGGAGCGTGGTCACGCTCGACGGCGAGCGCGGCGTCATCTACGACGGCGACGTGATCGCGGCGGCGCGCAATCGATAGCCGGCCTCCCTCGCCGACCCGTACCCGCCAGCCATTTATCACCGACGCGCCTATCACCGGGTATGTCCAGCGACGAGGACGCCGACGGCGACACGCGGAGCCGGGCGAACGAGGCCCGGGACACCGACGGCGCCGGCGAGCGCCAGTGGCGGTTCGCCGTCGACGACGTCGGCCCGGACGGCGTCACGGAGGACACCGGCACTCCCGAAGAGGAGCCGATCGAACCCGGACCCATCGACGTCGAGAACGCCGTGTTCGTCGCGCTCGGGGTCGCGATCACGGTCGGCGTGCTGGTGTTCGGGTTCTGAGGCACCTCGTCGACGGCGCGCGTCTTCCCCGGTTCTCAGCCGACGGCGCGCGTTCCCGCGTTTTCGCCGCTGACGGCCCGGCCCTCGTACTACCACTTATACCGCCGCGGCCGTACGTCCGGACATGGATCTGATCACGGGCGCCGGATCGCTCCTCCAGTCCGGACTGATCGGGCCGGACACGCTTCCCCTCCTGCTGTTGACGGCCGGCCTGCTGCTCTCTATGGCGGAGGCGCTCGCGCCGGGCGCGAACTTCATCGTCGTCGGTATCGCGCTGATCGGCGCGGGGCTTGGCGGGCTCCTGCTGACGTCGCTCGGTATCGCGGGCGCGGGCCTCACGCTCGTCATGGCGCTGCTGACGCTCCTCTTCGGCGCGGCCGCCTTCTACGGCTACCACGAGTTCGACCTGTACGGCGGGAAGGGCCAGCAACAGACCAGCGACAGCGACTCGCTGAAAGGGAAGACCGGCACCGTCACCGAGGCCGTGACGACCTCCGGCGGCGAGGTGAAGCTCTCCGGCGGCGGCTTCAACCCTTACTACTCCGCGCGCTCGATCGAGGGCACGATCGAGGAGGGCGAGGAGGTGATGGTCGTCGATCCCGGCGGCGGCAACGTCGTCACCGTCGAGTCGATGGGATACGTCGAGGACGACATCGACAAAGAGCTCGCGGCGGACCGCGCCCGGAAGGAGGCCGCCGAGGCCGCGGGCGGGGACGACTTGGAAGCGGAGACCGACGGGGAACGCGAGGCCGACGCCGAGACCGAGACCGAACGCGAGTGATCCCCCCGGGGCCGCTCGGGACTCGGGTGGACAAGACACTTGTCCGGCCTCGCGGATACCCCGGTTATGCCCTCCCCGATCGCCCCCCTCTCCCGAGCCGTCGGTTCGCTTCTCGACCGCTCCCGCCGCCACTTCGAGAGAGCCCGCTCGCGGTCCGGCGCGGTCGCGATCGGGCTCGTCCTGCTCGTCACCGTCTCGACGGTCGGCGGGATCGCCGCGCTCGGCGCGGCGTTCGACGCGACGATCGACCGGGAGGTCACCGTCGACAACCCAGACCGACCGCCGGAGGCGACCTGTGAGGCGTTCGGCGACGACGACTCGCTCGTCGGCGAGCGGTGCGACCGCCCGAAACGGGTCGACGTCGACGTCGGGGAGGAACTCCGGAGCGCGACCGGCGACTACGTCGCGTACGGCCTGTTCGGTGTGCCGATCTGGTGGGGGATCTTCGCGCTCGTCCTCCACGGCGGCGCGCGCCTCGCCGGCGGGAGCGGCTCCGTGGGCGACTCGTTCGTGATCGCGGCGTGGGCGATCCTCCCGGAAATCGTCCGACTCGGAGCCGGTGTCGCGGCGGTCTGGTACGCGCTTTCGACGGCGGCGGTCGACGGCGCCACGATCGAGGCGATAGCGAACGAGATCGTCGCCGCGATCGAGGCGATGCAGGCGCCCCTGCTCGCCGCTTCGGCGGTCGTGATCGCGGTCCAGTGGGTGATCGTCGTCGGGGGGTTGGAAGCGGCCCACGACCTCGACCGCGGGACTGCGGGTGCGGTCGCCGGTGCGTTCGCCGTGCTCGCGTTCCTTCTCGCGGCGGTGTGAGGGCCTGCCTCACCCTCGCGTCGCCGCACCTTCGCGGCGCCGCAGGCGTCCCGCGATCCCCGCGCACCGTGACCTCCGTGACCCCCCGCACCGCGAGCCGCCGCATTCGGGAGTTTTTAAGCCGAGCGGGCTCCGTCTCCCGACATGATCCTGTCGGACGCGGACATCCTCGACCGGCTCGCGGCGGGGGACCTCGTGGTCGAGCCGCTCGGCGACGTCGACCAGCAGGTCCAGCCCGCGAGCGTCGACCTACGGCTCGGCGAGCGATTCCTGGAGTTCCAGCGCACCAACATCCCCTGCATCCACCCGACCGAGGCCGACGAGGTCGGCGAGTACGTCACTGAGACCACCGTCGACGAGGGCGACGAGTTCATCCTCCACCCCGGGGACTTCGTGCTCGGCACGACGACCGAGCGCGTCGAGATCCCGGACGACCTCGTCGCGCACGTCGAGGGGCGCTCGTCGCTCGGGCGGCTCGCGATCGTCGTCCACGCCACCGCCGGCCTGTGCGACCCCGGTTATAAGGGGCAGATCACGCTCGAACTCTCGAACCTCGGCACCGCGCCCGTCGCGCTCTCGCCGGGGATGCGCGTCTCCCAGCTCACGTTCACCGAGCTGAAGTCGCCCGCCGACCGCCCGTACGGCGCGGAGCGCGGGTCGAAGTACCAAGACCAGGACGGCCCGCAGGCCTCCCGGATCGGCGACGACCCGGAGTTCGAGGGCGACGGGAGCGCAGCGGGGACCTCGACGAGCGCCGCCGAGGGCGACGACGGGGCGAGGGGGGACCGCTCATGAAGTTCATCGAGGAGGTCGTCGTCGACGAGTTCCTCCCGACGGTCCGCTCGATGCTGGCGGAGGACCTCCGCGACCGCGGCTTCACGCAGCGGGAGGTCGCCGACGCCTTGGGGATCTCCCAGTCCGCGGTCTCGAAGTACGCCCACGGCGAAGTGGCCCGCAACAACCGGATCGTCGCCGACGATCGGGTCCGCGATCTGGTCGATCGAATCGGCGAGGGGCTCGCCGACGGCGACCTGAGCCCCGTCGGCGCGCTCGTCGAAATCGAGGTGCTGATCCGGCGTCTGGAGGAGGGCGACCTCCTCGCGGACCTCCACGAGGAGGCGATGCCGGCGCTCGCCGACGCCGAGGTGGAGTTCTCGGTCCACGACCCGGACAGCGGGCTCCGCGAGCGCGAGCGGGTCCTCGGGTCGGTGCGGCGCGGGCTCCGCACCCTGACGAACGCCTCCGGCTTCGCCGCGCTCATTCCGAACGTCGGCGCCAACGTCGCCGAGTGCCTCGACGACGCCCGGACGATCGACGACGTCGCCGCGGTCCCCGGCCGCCTCGTCGACGTGAAGGGGCAGGCGATGGTCCCCGGCGAACCCGAGTTCGGCGTCAGCGAGCACGTCGCGACGGTCCTGCTCGCCGCCCGCGAGGCGGGGTCGACCGCCCGCGGCGCCGTGAACGTCCGGTACGACCCCGACACCGTCGCGGCGCTCGCCGCGTCGCACCCGACCGTCGAGTTCGACGCCGAACGCGAGACCAGCGAGGCGGTCGCCGGCGCGGTCGCCGCGGCCGACCTCCCGGCTGGCGACGACGCGGCGACGCTCGTCCTCTACCAGACCGGCGCGGTCGGCGTCGAGCCGATCGTGTACGTGATCGCCCCGACCGCGTCGGAGGCGGCCGCGGTCGTCCGCGGGATCGTGTAGGGGACGAGGCGGACCGACGCGGCCCGCTCTCACCGTGATCCGTGGCTGACATTCATTACCGCGCCCGTCCAACGTCAGGTATGACCGATCCCGACGCGGTTCGGATGGCGGACGACGAGCGCGACGAGTTCCTCGGGCGGTCGGGAACGGGAGTCCTCTCCCTGTCGACGGCCGCCGGCGATCCCCCGCACTCGGTCCCGGTGTCGTACGGATACGACCCCGTCGAGGAGGTGTTTTACTTCCGGCTCGCCGTCGGGGAAGAGAGCGGAAAGGCGAATCCGACCGACCGCGGAACCACGTTCGTCACCTACGGCGAGCGCGACGATCGGTGGAAGAGCGTGGTGGCGAGCGGTCGGCTGGTGTCGACCACCGACGAGTCGATCTCCACGGAGTCGCTCGCCGGGCTCGGACGGACGGACCAGATACCGATCGTCGACGTCTTCGGCGAGCCGGCGAGCCGGGTGGAGTTCGAGTTCTACCGGCTCGACCCGGACCGGCTCACCGCTCGCGCCGAACGGTCGATGGAACCCTGAGGGGCGTCCCCTCGGAACCGTCGCCGTGCCCGCGTGCGGAAGCCGTCTGAGCGATCGGCCGCGGCTTCCCCCCCGACCGAGCGACCCGCCTCGATTCCACCCGAAAATCAGCGGGCTTTAGGCCCGTATCCACGACAACTCGATACACCCACCACATGAGCCACGACGACTTCCCCACCGACGACCCGGCGGTGGTGACCTGTGGACTGCCGTACGCCAACGGCGACCTCCACATCGGCCACCTGCGCACCTACGTCGGCGGCGACGTGTACAGCCGCGCGCTCGAACGACTCGGCCAGGAGACCGCGTTCGTCTCCGGCTCGGACATGCACGGGACGCCCGTCGCGGTCAACGCCGAACAGGAGGGCGTCTCTCCCGAGGCGTTCGCGCTCGACTGGCACGACCGGTACGCCGCGACGTTCCCGAAGTTCAACGTCGAGTTCGACAACTACGGCCACACTCACGACGAGACGAACATCGCGGTCACCCAGGAGCTCGTCCGCGACCTGGAGGACGCCGGTCACGTCTACGAGAAGGAGATCATGGTCGCGTACGACCCCGTCGACGACCAGTACCTCCCCGACCGCTACGTCGAGGGGACCTGCCCGTACTGCGGCGCGCACGCCCGCGGCGACGAGTGCGACGAAGGGTGCCAGCGCCACCTCGAACCGGGCGAGGTCGAGGACCCCGTCTCCACCATCACCGGCAACCCCGCCGAGTACCGCGAGCGCACCCACAAGTTCTTCGAGGTCTCGGAGTTCTCCGACTACCTCTCCGGCTTCCTCGACCGACTCGAGGGGACGTCGAACGCCCGGAACCAGCCCCGCGAGTGGATCGAGCAGGGGCTCCAGGACTGGTGTATCACCCGCGACATGGACTGGGGGATCGATTACCCGGGCGGCGAGGCGACGGAGTCGCCTCGGGGAGGCGGTGAAACCGCCGACAACGACCTCGTCCTCTACGTCTGGGTGGACGCCCCCATCGAGTACATCTCCTCGACGAAGCAGTACTCGGAGCGCGTCGGCGCCGACGCCTTCGACTGGGAGGCGGCCTGGCTGGAGGGCGCGAGCGACGCCCACCCCGAGGGCGGCGAGATCGTTCACGTGATCGGCCGCGACATCATCCAGCACCACACGATATTCTGGCCCGCGATGCTGGAGGCGACGGGCCACGCCGAGCCGCGCGCGGTGATGGCGAGCGGCTTCGTCACCCTCGGCGGGAAGGGGTTCTCCACGAGCCGGGACCGCGCCGTCTGGGCCGACGAGTACCTCGACGAGGGGTTCCACCCCGACCCGCTGCGCTACTACCTCGCGACCAACGGCGGCTTCCAGCAGGACGTCGACTTCTCGTGGGAGAAGTTCCGCGACCGCGTCAACACCGAGCTGGTGGGGACGGTCGGCAACTTCCTCTACCGCTCCCTCCTCTTCGCCCACCGCAACTACGACGACGCGCCCATCGCGGACGCGACGAGCGACGAGGTGCGAGACCGGATCGAAGAGGCGATCGACGACGTCGAGGCCGCGGTCAACGACTACTCCGTGCGCGCGCTCGGCGACGCCGTCACCGACCTCGCGCGGTTCGGCAACGAGTACATTCAGCGGAGCGAGCCGTGGAACCTCGTCGACGAGGACCCGGACGAGGCCGCGCGGGTGATCCACGACTGCGTCGCGATCGCGAAGGCGATCGCCGTCCTCTTCGAGCCCATCGCCCCCGAGAAGTGCGAGCGCCTGTGGGCCCAGCTCGGCGAGGACGGCTCCGTCCACGAGGTCACCGTCGACGCGGCCCGCGAGGGGCCCGCCGGCGACCTCGCGGAGCCGACCGAGCTGTTCGAGCAGATCGAAGACGAGCGCGTCGAGGCGCTCAACGAGAAGCTGGAGTCGCGGGTCGCCGAGGCGGAGGCGGCCGACGGCGACGAGGGCGACGGCGACGAAGGCGACGGCGATGAGGACGGATCGGACGACGAAGCGGCGACCGACGAAGACGCGACCGACGACACCGACATGACCGACATCGAGCCCCTCAGCGACGACCGCATCGGCTTCGACGACTTCCAGGAACTGGACATCCGGATCGGCCGGATCGAGGACGCCGAGGGGATCGAGGGCGCCGACGACCTCCTGAAGCTGCGCGTCGACCTCGGCGCCGAGACCCGGACGATCGTCGCCGGACTGAAACAGCTCCACGACGTCGACGACCTGCCCGGGACGAAGGTCGTCGTGCTCGCCAACATGGAGAAGGCGGAGCTGTTCGGCGTCGAATCGAACGGGATGGTGCTCGCTGCCGGCGACGAGGCCGACCTCCTCACGACCTACGAGGACGCCGGGCCGGGCACGAAAGTCAAGTAAGAACCGGTCTCGCTTTTCTCCGTCCTCAGGCGTCGAGCACTTCGATCAGGTTCCCGTCGGGGTCGACGACGAACAGGATCGTGGTCCCGCTCTCGGTCGTTCGCGGCTCGCTGAGGGTTTCGACGTCGCCGTCGAGACCGCGGTAGAACCCCTCCACGTCGTCCACGGAGAGCCCGAGGTGGATCGCGCCCGGTCGGTTCAGTTCCGGATTGGGCGTCGGTTCGCCCGCCGGTTCGTACGCGACGAGTTCGACGACCGTCTCGTCGCCCGCCCCGCCGGCGACGAGGTGCGCGAAGTCGGCGGCCGCGCCGTCGACGGCGACGGCGTCCGCGAACGCCTCGCCGCCCACGGCGAACTCGGCGGCGACGTCCAGATCGAACGTCTCGGTGTAGAAGTCGACGGCGCGGTCGAGGTCGGCGACCGTGACGCCGACGTGGTGCGGAGTCGGATCGGACACGGCTCGAACGACGGCGACCGACGGAAAAACGGTGTCGACCGGCGGGCGCGCCGACCGCCTCGCGCGGTCCGACTGCGGGCGCTCAGAGGAACCCGGCGAGCCCCATCGCGTCCGCGAGCGGGACCCCGGCGACCACGGAGCCGATCAGGTAGCCGCCGATGGCGCCCCCGTTCAAAAGCGGGAGTCCGGCGTGCGGCCGGCCCTTTATCACCCAACTCATCAGCACGAGGAGCCCCGCGAGGCTCCCGACCATCGCGAGCAGCGCGGGGAGGTTGATCCCGATCAGCGGGACAGCGAGCCCGGCCGCGGGGGAGAACGTCGCCGCGCTCGCGACCAACACCGCCGGGATCACGGCGTCGCCGAGGCCGATGAAGAACGCGTCGCGCTCCTCGATCGGCGTGGGGTCCGAGACGTCGGCGCCGTCGTCGTCCGCGCGCTCGCCGCCTCGATCCATCTCGTTGTCCCCGTCACTCCCGTCGCCCCCGTCACTCTCGTCGACCCCGTCGTCCCCGGCGACGGTCGCGCCGTCGGGACCGTCCGCGTCTTCCGCCTCGTCGCCGCCGAGAAGCGAGTACGACAGCGACAGCGGGATGACGAGCACGACGGGGATGTTCAGCTCCATCACTCCCTCCGCGAGCGACAGCATGTGCTCGGTGCCGTACACCGAGACGGCGTCGTAGACAGCGAGGAAGGCGAGCAGGATCAGCGCGGGGAGCAGGCCGAACGAGATGCCGAACAGCCCGGCCGCGCCGGCGCCCATCAACACCCCGGCCGTGTCGATCACGTACCACTCGGGGTAGACGAGGAGCCCGACGCCGACCGCGACGGCCGGCACGGCCGCGGCGAGTGGAGACACCAGCGCGGAGAAGACGTACCAGGAGAGCCACGCCGAGACGCCGACGATGAGGAGTCGGATCGCGCCGTCGAAGTTGTACTTGAACGCGGCGAGCATCAGCCCCGTCATGACGAGGATCGCGAGAACGTACACGAGGCTGTTCGTCGGGTCGTCCGGGTTCTCGACCGCCTGGTACCCGCTCTCGGCGAACTCGGGGACCAGCGCCAGCGCGCCGAGCTGGACGACGAGGAACAGGCCGACGACGAAGGCGACGCCGCGGTACTCGCGGGGGAACATTCGACCGACGGTTCGGGATCGGGGGGTTTCGTCCTTGCGCTTCGGTCCGGCCGCGTTCCGCTTCCGGACGAGTGACGGTCTCGGCGGACGGATCGGGGCCGACCCGGTCGAGGCGGGTTCGAACCGCGTCCGTCGCGGGAGGCACCCGATGCCGCGAACGACGGTATCGACTATCAGGTGCCGAGAACGTCGGAACGATAACTTTCGCCGCGCGCCGCAGAACGGGTTCGGGTACGGTGTGGGAGCGGTCGGACCCGAACCCGAGGGCCGACGGACGACGGACGGTGGAAGCGAGTGTCCGGCCGTCCCGCCCGAAACTGGACGGGACAGCCGGTTTCGTCCGCGGCGTCTACGACCAGTCCGATTCGGAACAAGAAGCTACCGCTCGAATTATCGAGACCGATACTCGACGGGCCACAAATATCGTCCGGTGGCCAGTGAGAGGGAAGGCGGAACGGGAAGGCGGGACGCGGCGAACGGCGAAGGGTGGACGGGAGGCGGGCGGGCGGCAGCCGGACAGCGGACCCCCGGGCTGTCGTCGGCGTCGCCGCCCGAGTGGTCGGGACGGGCGCGCGTTGTTGTCGCCGAACTCCAACGAGAAAAGCGTCGGACTTCGGCGAATGCTCCTTAACGCTTCTCCGGTATAAACCAGACGGTCCGCGCTCGGCGGCCGCGGCTTCGGGACCGCCGCTCGGTGGTCGGCGGTCAGCGCCGGTCCCGCAGCGCGGGGAACTCCTCGCGCACCGCCGCCGCTCGCTCCGGATCGACCTCGGCCGTCACCGTGGCGGGCTCCTCTCCCGCGGACGCGAGCGTGGTCCCCCACGGGTCGTAGACGGCCGTCCGGCCACAGAGCGCGTCGCCGTCGAACGCGCCGCTTCCGTTGACGGCCGCGACGTACGCGAGGTTTCGATCGCCCGGGCCCGACCGAGCGTCCGCCAGTGCTCGACGCGCGGGTACGGCCACGCGCTCGGCACCAGCACGCACTCGACGCCGGCCTCGACCATGTCGCGGAACTGCTCCGGGAACCGGAGGTCGTAACACGTCGTGACGCCGACGCGGACGCCCTCTAAGTCGACGACCGGGACCCGTTCGCCGGGGACCATTCGATCGGTCTCCTCGGAGCCGTACCCGAACAGGTGGTGCTTCCGGTAGACGGGCCGGCGCTCCCCGTCGCGGTCGAAGAGCACGGCCGCGTTCGCGAGCCCCTCCGCCGCCTGGACGTCGACCCCGTCGGCCGCGGAGGCGGCCAGGTCCTCGACGACGGTCCCGGCGAGGACGTTGACGTCGGCGTCGGTCGCGACGGCCGCGAACCGGGACAGCCGGCCGCGCGGACTCGCTCGACCGCGTTCTCGACGTTGGCCGCGACGGCGCCGCCCTCGACGCCGAGCTGGACGCAGGCGATCCTCATTCGTTAGGGCCCATCGAGGCCCGCAGCGCGTCTTCGAGGTTGTCGAGCTCCGCGTCGAAGTTGCGCTCGAAGAACGACTCGACCCCCGGTAGTCGACCGTCGACGACGAACTCGTTCGCCAGCCGACAGCCGCCGTCGGTCTCGGTGATCGTGTGCTCGCCGGTCACGCGGAACGCCTTCGACTTGCCGACGAACTTCACTCGGTTCGGGGGGTCGCGCACGACTTCCTCGGTCTCGACGGAGATCGTCGACCGGATCATCGGGATCGGGAGCGCGACGTGCCACGTCGCGCGTCTCTCGTCGTGGACGTCGAAGGTGTCGACCACGCTGATCGCGCCGGCGCGCTTCTCGGCGTCCGAGATGAACGCCCACACGTCGTCCGCGGGCGCGTCGAACTCGAACGTCCGGGAGACTCGGACGGTCATACATTCCCGTTGGTGCTACGGGGGTTAAAAACACGCGAGTCCGGCAGCGGGGCCGAAGAGATTCGCCCCGGCCTCGACTGCGGAGGGGTCGATCAGATTCGCACCGGCCTCGATGGCGGAGGGACTCGTCGGACGCCCGAACCGCCCTCACCCTTGCGGCGTCACGCGCCACGTCGTCGACCGGGCCCGGCCCCACTTCTCGATGTCGACATCGTCGGATTTCTCGGCCAGTCGGGGGAGTCGCGAGCCGACCTGTTTGGCCGTGAGGCCGATGGCGTCGCCGATCGTCTTCGAGCGGACGTACCGCTCGCCACGGGTGACGCTGTCCGTGAGGTACGCGAGGATCCGCTGCTCTTCCTCGGTGTACTCGCTCATGGCGTGAACGTAGGCGTCAGACGTCCTTAACGGTTTCTCGTCGATCGGTCGCTCAGTCGAACAGCTGCACGGCGGCGACCGAACAGAGGGCGAAGACGAACGCCGCCGCGAACCCCCACGCGCGGCCCAGCTGCGACGGGTATCCGAACATCAGCGCCGTGCCAACGAGCGCGATGGCCCCCAACGCGAGCGCCACGCCGATCTCCATGTCAGACTCGATAGATCCCTCGCTCATACCCGTCGCTTCGCGGGCGGCTACTTAGTTCATACGAAGGGCGCGACGCCGGGCCACGTCGCGGGCGCGGCACTGGGCCACGCCGCGGGCCGACGGGGGTCGAAACCGGCGACTCGGACGACGCCTCAGATGATCTCGACGTGTTCCGACTCCTCGTTGAGCGCGAGGTTCGCGGCGATCTCCGCGTTTCGCATCGCGTACTCGGCGGTGTGCTGGAGGCTGACGAGCACTTCGCGGGTCATCAGCAGCGTGTCGTTGTCGAGGTCGCTCGGGAGCTCGCCGAGGATCTCCTGCTCGCGGTCCTCCAGCCGAGCGAACATGTCGCGGCACTCGACGGTGAGGTCGTAGTCGCGCTCGACGACGGCCCTGACCGCGAGCGCCGTCAGGTCGTCCACTTGATCGGTGAACTCGCGGATCTGCCGCATCGTGGCGCTGTCGACGTCGAGCGTGTGACCCTCGGCCTCCATCACGATGTCGGCGATGTCCTCCGCGTTGTCGGCGGTGAGCTCCAGGTTCTTCGCCACGGAGCGGTAGCCGATGAGGGGGAACCCCTCCTCCAATCCGACCGCGCGGGCGAGGTTCGGGTTCTGGTACGCCGTGAAGATGAGCCGGAGCAGCAGGACGAAGATCTTGTTCGCCTGCCGCTCGCGGTTGAGCGCGCGCTGCGCGAGGTCGGGGTTGCCGTGGGCGAGCGCCTTCACGGCCTCGCCGCGCATCGTCGACCCGGTGTTCTCCAGCCGTTCGAGCAGGTTGTCGAGGGTGAAGTCCTCGGGGTCGACCGAACAGCGGATGGAGATGTCCTCCGGCGTCTCCTCGATGACGCCGAGCCCCATCAGCTGGGTCTCGGCCTTGTAGACGGCGTTGATGTGTTCGCTGTCGAGGGTGCCCTCGCTCCGGACGTGGATCACGCGTCGCCCGAGCACGTACTGCGCGACGATGGCCCGCTCCAGCGACCGCGCGTCGAGCCCGTCGGCGTTGATGACGGCCTCCGACTCCTCCGAGCTCACCGACTCCGGGAGAACGGTGAGCGTTCCCTTTCCGCCCATCCGGAGCGACACCTCGTCGCCCTTGTTGACGCCGTGTTCCTGTGCCCACTCGGCGGGGAGGGTCATCGCCAGCGTCGACGGACCCAGCCGTTGGACCTTCCGCGTTTCCATGCGGTAAAGTACCGCGGGATACACCTTAACGTTGTTCCTATGTTCATTATACGCTTCGACGAATATACAAGGTGTTGTTGCGCGGAGCGGACGCACCGTCCGAGGTCGGGCGCCGGGCGATCCGCGCGCTTATGCCGTTCAATTGCCGATTACTCGCCATGACCGAGCGGGTACTCGTCGTCGACGACTCCTCGTTCCAGCGGACCGTGGTCCGGGACGCGCTGGAGGGGTCGTTCGACGTCGTCGGCGAGGCGGAGAACGGCGCTGAGGCCGTGGAGCTGTTCGAGGCGCACGAGCCCGACGCCGTGTCGATGGACGTCGTCATGCCGGAGATGACCGGGATCGAGGCGACGCGGGCGATCAAGGACCGCTGGCCGGACGCCGTGGTCGTGATGTGCACGAGCGTCGACCAGCAGGAGAAGATGATGGAGGCGGTGAAGGCCGGCGCCGACGGCTACGTCACCAAGCCGGTCGATCCCGATGAGCTGGTCCCGGAGCTGAAGAGCCACCTCGGCTGAGCGACCGGGATCCGGGTCGGTCCGTTTCCCCGGACCGAGTCGCCACCGTCACGCCGGGCCGAACGATCGGAGGATCGCCGAGAGCGCGCTGGCGAGCTCCTCGAACCGGTCCATCTGCATCGAATCCGTCGTCACCCAGACGCCGTGTTCCCCGGCGATAACCCTCGTGAGATACCCGTTTTCGAACACGCGAACGGTGAACTGGTAGTCGCCGAGCTGCGTGTTGGCGTACAGCGACTGCGAGTGGAACCCCTGGCGTTCGTTCTCCGCGAACCCGACGAGGTCCGCGGTGCGGCTCAGGTCGCTGCGGAGGTACAGCTGGGTGACCTCGTCCGCGGTGAAGTAGGTGAGGCTCCGGAGTTCGTCGCCGATCGCCGTCCGCGCCGCGCTGAGCAGTTCGTCGACGTGGGGATCGGGTGGATGCGACATGCTCACACGATCTGTCGTCGGACACATGAGCGTATGGGTGGCCGCAGGACCGTCGGCGCGGCTCGACGATCGGAGCGTTCAGCTCCCGGGGATCGTCGCGTCGGAAGGGCAGAGTTTAGGGACTCGCCCGCCGTCGACCCGACATGAGCGACTACGACGACGTCTGCGTCCTGCTGCCCACGATGGACGAGGTCGAGACGGTCGCGCGCGTCGTCGAGGCCTTCCGCGACGCCGGGATCGGGAACGTCCTCGTCGTCGACGGCGGCTCCACCGACGGGACGCGGGGGGCCGCCGAGGAGGCCGGCGCGCGCGTCGTCGAACAGTCGGGCCGCGGGAAGGGGCAGGCCGTCCGCGAGGCGGTGCGCGACCACGTC
This sequence comes from Halorubrum sp. Ea8, assembly GCF_002252925.1. NCBI lineage: Archaea > Methanobacteriati > Methanobacteriota > Halobacteria > Halobacteriales > Haloferacaceae > Halorubrum > Halorubrum sp. Ea8. Next base: position 44,529 of record NZ_NHPF01000068.1, on the reverse strand, counting down.
GACGCGCCGTACGTCGTGATGGCCGACGCCGACGCGACGTACGACGCCGACGACGTCGACGCGATGCTCGACCCGCTGTTGGCCGGCGAGGTCGACCACGTCATCGGGAACCGGTTCGCCGACATGCGACCGGGGGCGATGACCCGCTTGAACCGGATCGGAAACCGGATCATCAACCTCGCGTTCCGCGCGATCCACGGCGAGGGATACCGGGACATCCTCTCCGGCTACCGGGCGTTCACCAGGGAGTCGTTCCTCCGGCTCCACCTCACCGCCGACGGGTTCGGGATCGAGACCGAAATGGCGGTCGAGTGCGTGAAGAACCAGGTGCCGGTCGCGGTCGTCCCGATCACCTACCGCGAACGCCCCGGGGGATCCGCGACCAACCTCCACCCGATCCGCGACGGCGGCGTGATATTCCTCGAACTGTACCGCAAGGCGAAGACGAACAACCCCCTGTTCTACTTCGGGAGCGTCGGCGCGGTCTCGACGGCCGCGGGGGCGCTCATGACCGCGTACGTCCTCTACGAGTGGCTCGCGTTCCGCGTGAGCCACGAGGTGATCGCCATCGGCGCCGTCGGCGCGACGGTCCTCGGTATCCAGCTGCTGATCTTCGGCGTGTTGGCTGATATGATCCTGTCGCTGCACCGCGAACAGGCGGCGCGGTTCGAGCAGGCGATGGAAGACCGTGGGATCGACCCGCGGAGCGACGGGGACGCCGGCGGTCGGTCGGTCGACGAGGATGTCGGCGGTCGGTCGACCGAGGGGGACGCCGGCGGCCGGTCGGTCGACGGAGACGCCGGCGGTCGGTCGGTCGACCTCGACGACGACTGACGGTCGACGGTCCGGTTCGAAGGCGTATATTTTATGTCGGCACACCGAGACGAGCGGCCATGGACCAGAAGCGGTTCGTCATCGCCCTCTTCGGTATCGCGGTCGCGCTCGTCGTGGGGTTCATCGGGTACCGGTTCGTCGCTCCGCTCACGGTCGCCGTGTTCCTGTACTACTCGACGCGGCGGCTCTTCCACAGGCTCGAACAGTTCCACCTCCCCGCGCGCGTCCGGGCCGCCGTCTCCCTGTCGCTCATCGGGGTTCCGCTGATCGGGCTCATCGGCTACACCGTGCTCTTGGTGCTGATCGAGGCGCGCCGGTTCATCGGGCGTTACCCGGTCGCCGAGACGGTCGGCGCGGAGAACTCCTGGGTCGGGGACCTGGCGGAGCTCTCGAACCCGACTCTCGACGGGATGGTCGCCGCGTACCGCTCCGGTCAGCTCGATCCGCTGATCGAGTTCGTCTCCGAGCAGGCGCCGCTGCTGGCGAGCACGCTCGGGGGGCTCGCGCTCAACCTCCTCATCGTCGTCGTCGTCACGTACTACCTCCTGCTCGACGGGTCGAAGTTCCACGAGTGGCTGCTCACGTTCGACGACGACGCGGTCGTCCGAGAGTACCTCGAGACGGCCGACGCCGAGCTGGAGGCGGTGCTGTACGGGAACCTGCTCAACGTCATCGCGATCTCGATCATCGCCGTCGTGACCTACACCGCCTACAACGTGGTCGCGCCGCCGCCGGTCGAGGTACCGTATCCGGCGCTCGCGGGCGCGCTCACCGGGATCGCGAGCCTGATCCCCGTGATCGGGATGAAGATCGTGTACGTCCCGCTGGCGGCGGTGACCTCGGTACCGACGCTCCTGGGCGGCGACGACCTCGCGCTGCTCGCCTACGTGGCCGTCTTCCTCGCCGTCGCGGCGGTCATCGTCGACACGATCCCCGACGTCGTGCTCCGGCCGTACTTCAGCGGGAAGACGACCCACGTCGGACTGCTCATGCTCGCGTACATCTTCGGTCCCGTCGTCTTCGGCTTCCACGGGCTGTTCCTCGCGCCGATCGTGCTGGTGCTGGCGCTCACCTTCGCGGACACGGCGCTGATCCGGTTGCTCGGCGGCAGCCCGGACGAGACCGACACCGACGGGCGCCCGGCGGCGGTCCCCCGCGGACAGCGGCGACTGGACGAGTTCTGACCGCCCGCACCGCGGCCGCGCGGGCTTCCGCTCGCCGCCGAGCCGAAGAGATAAGCCCCCGCTCGCCGACCGGAGTGACGTATGCGTCTTCACGTCATCGGTCTCGGCGGCGCCGGTGGCCGGATCGCCGACCGGCTCGCGGCCGATCACGGCGACGACCGGTTCCTGCACGGGTGTAACGCGTTCGACACGGACGCGGCGGCGCTCGACGCCCTGCGCTCGCTCGACGAGTCGCGGCGCTACCGCTTCGGCGACGCGGCCGACGGGAGCGGGCTCGACGGCGACCTCCACGCCGGCAGGCGGCTCGGTGACGCCCACGCGAGCGAGCTCGGCCGCGTCATGGACGACGAGAACCCCTCGGCCGCGGAGGCGTTCGTGATCGTCGTCGGCCTCGGCGGCGGCGCGGGGGCCGGGGCGGCGCCGGCGCTCGCCGAGGAGCTGTCGCGCCTCTACGACGTCTCGGTGTACGCCGTCGGGGCGCTCCCGACGCCGGCGGAGTCGGCGGCGAGCGAGGTCGATCCCGTCCGCGGGAGCGCGACCGAACCCGCGGAGCGCGAGCCGCGTCGCCCCCTCGCGGAGAAGAACGCGGCCCGGACGCTCGACGCGCTCTCTGACCGCTGTGCGGCCGTTTTTCCCTTCGACAACGACGCGTGGCTCCGCCCCGGCGAGACGCTCGTCGACGCCCGGGACCGGCTGAACGGCGTCGTCGCCGACCGGATCGCGGCGCTGTTCGGTGCCGGCGAGTCGAGCGACCGGGAGTCGACCCCGCAGCAGGTGCTCGACGCGAGCGACGTCGCCCGCGCGGTCGGCGACGACGGGGAGATCGCCGCGGTCGGCCACGCCACGCAGGCGGTCGAACCGCCTGAGTCGGGGTCGCGGTTCGGCCTCGGGCTGTTCGGCTCGGACGAACCCGCCGAGGTCGACACCGGCGAAGCGGTGTCGGCCATCGAGACCACGATCCGGAAGGCGGCCCGCGGCAAGTCGACGGTCGAGGTCCCCGACGGCCGCGCGGACCGGACGCTCCTCGTCGTCGGCGGCCCGCCGGCGTGGCTCAACCGACAGGCGATCGCCGACGGTCGGCGGTGGCTCGCCGAGGAGACCGGCTCGGACGCGATACTGAGCGGCGACGCGCCGGAGCCGGACGGCGAGGGGGTGTTCGCCGTGGTGTTGCGCTCGGGGATCGACGAGCCGGCGCGGGTCCGAGAGATCCGGGAATCGATCGCGTGACCGGCGGCCGCGGGTCGGCTCTCCCTCCCCCGACCCGAACCGATTAACCCCTTGTGGCGCCCAGACCGATCGTGACCACGCACGCCGACCTCGGGCTCGACCTCGACGTGAGCGACACGGACGCGGTCGCCGACCGGCGCGACGAGATCGTCGCCGCGGTCCGCGATCACGCCGGAACGATCGCCTACCAGCTCGCCAAGCTCCAGGGGGGCGACTACGGTCGACGGGAGCTGTCGACGCCGGGCGGGACGTGGACCGTCAAGCACGAGGCCGGGGAGCTGGAGTTCCTGCTGTTCTCGCCGAAGTCGGGCTCGGACGTGTACGTCATCTCGACGAAACAGCCGCCGGACCCGACCGACCTCGCGGCCGCCCTCGACGACTACGCGAACCTCGTCGCCGCGTGGAACGAGTACGTCGCGTCGCTGTCGGGCGTCCTCGACGGGGTGAGCGCCGAGTTCCCGGAGCCCGCCTCGACGGACGGAGTCGTCGCCGAGCGCGACCGCGTGCTGGGCGCGATCCGTCAGACCTGCACCCTCATCGCCGGCGAGATCCACCGCTACGAGGGCGACGATTACGGGACGTACACCGCCCGCGTCGACGGCGACCGCTGGGAGCTGAAGTGGGACGAAGGGACCGTCTCGTACCTCCGCGTCGGGGGTTCCGGCGGGCTCTACCTCCTCTCGCAGTATGAGGCGCCCTCCGCGGCCGACGTCCGCGAGTACGCCGACTCGTTCCGCGGATTCGTCGAGGCGTACAACGAGTTCGTAGACGACTTGGAGAGCGACCTGGCGACTGCCGAACTCTGAGGGCGTCGCCGACGTGTCGGACGGGTGCGGCCACCGGACTCCGACCGCGTTCGCTCGGCGCTCCGGTCACTGGTCTCTCGCTCCGCAGGGCCTCATGTTCCGCTGAAAGGTCTCACGATCCGCTGAAGGCGCCGAACGTGTACTCCAGACCGAACATGACGAGCGCCATCGTGAGGGCCCGAACGAGGAGGACGTCCCCGCTCAACGCGCGTCCGACGGCGAGCACGCCGACGCCAGCCGACGCTCCCAACAGGGCCGCGTACCGCCCTCGGGAGAGGCCGCGCGCCCACTCGTCGACCCGCTCGTAGAGTCCCCGTATCGCGGTCACACCTGCGAGGAGCAATCCCGAACGGAAAACGGTTGCGTGGGCCCAGCCTCGCTCGAAAGTGCCCATATTCGTGCGTATTTCTCGCTCCGATGTGGGAATATTTATGCAGTAACGTCGGGTACGCGGCCGTATATGTCGATCACTCTGCCGGGACCGACGCTCGGCGTCGTCGGCGGCGGACAGCTCGGTCGGATGATGGGCGAGGCGGTCGCACGGCTCGGCGTCGAGGTCGTCGTGCTCGACCCGACGCCGGAGTGCCCGGCCGCTCCCGTCGTCAGCGACCAGATCGTCGGCGACTTCGACGACCCCGACGCGGTCCACGAACTCGCGAGCCGGGTCGACGCGCTCACCTTCGAGATCGAACTCGCCGATCCGGACCTGCTGGCCGAGGCGAGCGCGGAGCACGACGTGCCCGTCCAGCCCGACCCCGCCACCCTCCGGACGATCCAGGACAAGCTGGTCCAGAAGGAGGCGCTCGCGGACGCCGGCATCCCCGTCCCGGAGTTCGTCGCGGTCGCGACCGGGGAGGGGCTCGAACGCGTCGTCGAGGAGTTCGACGGCGTCATGCTGAAGGCCCGCGAGGGCGGCTACGACGGCCGGGGGAACGTCCCCGTCGAGGACCCCGCGGACGCGGCCGACGCGCTCGACGAGGTCGGCGGGGACGCGATGGCGGAAGAGCTCCTCGACTTCGAGCGCGAGATCGCCGTGATGGGGCTGAAAGGCGCCGACGGGGAGACGCGTACCTACCCCGTGACGGAGACCATCCACCGGGAGGAGATCCTCCGCGAGAGCGTCGCGCCCGCCCGCGCCGACGACGCTGTCGTCGCCGAGGCCGAGTCGGTCGCCGGCGACGTGCTGGAGTTCCTCGACGGACGCGGCGTCTACGGGATCGAGCTGTTCGAGACCCGCGAGGGCGACGTGCTCGTCAACGAGATCGCGCCGCGCCCCCACAACTCCGGCCACTGGACCATCGAGGGCGCGCGGACCTCGCAGTTCGAGAACCACGTCCGGGCCGTCCTCGGATGGCCGCTCGGTCCGACCGACCTCGCCGCGCCCGCGGTCACGGCGAACGCCCTCGGTGACGTCGAGGAGACGGGACCGGCGACCCTCCGCGGCGCCGAATCGGTCCTCGCGGCGCCCGACGCCGACCTCCACTGGTACGGGAAGGAGGACGTCCGCCCGCTCCGGAAGATGGGACACCTGACGGTGACCGGAGACGGCGAAAGCGACCGCGACGCCCTCCTCTCGCGGGCGAGAGAACTCCGCGACGCGACGACGTTCCGGGGCGACTAGTCCTCCGGGCGTCTGATCCCCCGGGGCGACTGACGCCTCGCAGCACCCGGCGGCTGCGCCGCATCCGAGGGTTCCTTGTAGCCCTCCGCCGAACCCTCGTCCATGCCAACGGTGCAGGACCTTATCCGGCGGCTCGAAGCGGAAGCGGAGTCCGACGCCGATCCCGAAACGACTCCCGACGTGGGGATCATCATGGGCTCGGACTCGGACCTCCCGACGATGGAAGGCGCGTTCGACGCGCTCGAGGAGCTCGGCTTCGCGGAGCAGACCGACTTCGACGAGGCGCCGGACGCCCGGTTCACCTACGAGAGCTACGTCGTCTCCGCCCATCGAACCCCCGAGTTGATGTACGCCTACGGGGAGACCGCCGGAGACCGCGGCCTCGACGTGGTGATCGCCGGGGCGGGCGGGAAGTCCGCTGACCTCCCGAACATGACCGCGTCGCTCGCGTACCCGATCCCGGTCATCGGGGTGCCGGTACAGGAGAAGTCGGTGGACTCCGTGATCGGGATGCCCACCGGGGCGCCGATCGTCGCCGTCGACGCCGGGAAGTCGTTCAACGCCGGTCTGTCGGCCGCACAGGTGCTCGCACGCGAGCACGACGCCATCGAAGAGCGGCTGATCGCGTACCACGAGGACCTCAAAGGCGGCGTCGCCGACGTCTCGGCCGACCTCCACGACCTCGGTATCGACGGGTTCCGCGCGCGAGACGAGGAGTAGCCTCGGACGGGTCTGCTGGAGTAGCCCCCGACGGATCGTCTCGGACGCGTCCGGACGACCGGGTCGACCGCGGAACCGAGCACGGACGGATCGGGTGTTGAGCGGTCTCGCGGTCGTCTGCGGCCTCCTTGCGGCGATGCCCTGAAGACTCAACGCTTATGAGGGGGCGGTCCAAACCTCAGCACGTTACGGAGACCTATATGAGCGATTGGATAGCGATCGGCGCCTTGGCGGCCGTCGGCCTGCTCATCCCGATAGGGATGATGACAGTGTCGGCGTTGCTCCGTCCGAGCGTGCCTGAGACCGGTAAAAGCACCACCTACGAGTCCGGCGAGACCCCGACTGGCGGGACGAAGATCCGGTTCAACATCCAGTACTACATGGTCGCGCTGTTGTTCGTCGTGTTCGACATCGAGACCGTGTTACTGTTCCCGTGGGCCGTCATCTACCGCCCGGCCATCCAGGCCGGCGTGCCGATGACTGCTCTGCTGTGGCCGATGTTGGCGTTCGTCGGGATCCTCGCGATCGGGCTCGTCTGGGCGTGGCGGTCGGGGGCGATCAGCTGGGCTCGGAGTCCCCGCGCGACCAGCAGAAAAACGGAGCGTGACCTCAACTAATGAGCAGCGATCAACCATTCATCACCGACGAATCGCAAGTCGTAACGGAGACCCGAGACGCCCGGATGACCGGGCAGGGAGACCGGTTTAACTCCCGCCTCCGTGAGGCGTTCGGCTCCTCGCCGTTCATCCTCACCAAGTTCGACAAGTTCCTGAACTGGTGTCGCGGCTCCTCCATGTTCATGCTGCAGTTCGGCATCGCCTGCTGCAGCATCGAGATGATGCACACCTACGCCGTGAAACACGACCTCGACCGGTTCGGGAGCGGGGTCCCCCGCGCGTCGCCGCGACAGGCGGACGTGATGATCGTCCCCGGGACGATCGTCTCGAAGTTCGCGCCGCGGATGAAGCGCGTCTACGACCAGATGCCCGAGCCGAAGTTCGTCGTCGGCATGGGCTCGTGTACCATCTCCGGCGGCCCGTTCCAGGAGGGGTACAACGTGATCAAGGGCGCCGAGGAGGTCATCCCGATCGACATCCACGTCCCCGGCTGCCCGCCCCGTCCCGAGGCGCTCGTCTACGGCGTCGTGAAGCTGCAGGAGCGCGTCGCCAACGGCGAGGCCGCGCCCGTGACGGTCAAGCCGTACGAACTGGAGGAGTTCTCCGACCTCGAACGGGACGAGCTCGTCGACAAGCTCGCCGACCAGATCGACGAGGACGAACTCGTCATGCGGTACAACTTCGCTGATTCGCCATGAGCCTCGAACGACCGGACACCACCGACGACGCGGCGCTCGAGCGCACTCCGGACGAACTGGAGGCGCTCCTCGGCGACCTCGTCGTCAAACGCGACGACCACCTGAACGCCCCCGGCTTCGTCATCCGACCGGACACCGTTCAGGAGACGCTCTCGACCCTGAAAGAACAGGCGGGCTACGATCACCTCTCGGTGGTCTCCGCGCAGGAGTACGAGAACCGCTACGAGTCGATCTACCACCTGAAGAAGTTCGACGACCCGACCCAGGAGGTCAGCGTCGTCGTCCCGGCCGACAAGGACGACCCGGTCTCTGAGTCGGCCGAGCCCGTCTTCCGCACCGCCGACTGGCACGAGCGGGAGGCGTACGACCTGATCGGCGTCGAGTACGACGACCACCCTGACCTGCGCCGGATCCTCCTGCCCGAGACGTGGCAGGGACACCCCCTGTCGATGGACTACGACAAGGACCGGCCGCAGATCGCCACGCTGCCGGAGCACGCGAACCCGCTGCAGGAGCACCACAAGGACTCCGAGTCCGACACGATGTTCCTGAACATCGGGCCGCACCACCCGGCGACGCACGGCGTCCTCCACCTGAAGACGACGCTCGACGGCGAACAGGTCGTCGACGTCGAGCCCGACATCGGCTACCTCCACCGCTGTGAGGAGCAGATGGCACAAGCCGGCACGTACCGCCACCAGATCATGCCGTACCCCGACCGCTGGGACTACATCTCGGCGGGGCTGCTCAACGAGTGGGCGTACGCCCGCGCGGCCGAGGACCTCGCCGAGATCGAGGTGCCGGAGTACGCGCAGGTCATCCGGACGATGGGCGCCGAGATGTGCCGGATCGCCGCGCACATGCTCGCGCTCGCCACGTTCGCGCTCGACGTGAACGGCGACTTCACCGCGACGTTCATGTACGCGATCAACGACCGCGAGCGCGTGCAGGACCTGCTGGAGGACCTGACGGGCCAGCGGCTGATGTTCAACTACTTCCGGCTCGGCGGCGTCGTCTGGGACCTCCCGGAGCCGCGCGAGGAGTTCTTCTCGAAGACTCGGGACTTCCTCGATCAACTGCCGGAGTCCGTCGAGGAGTACCACAACCTCGTCACCTCCAACGAGATCTTCCAGATGCGGACGATCGACACCGGGATCCTCCCGCCGGAGGTCGCGAAGAACTACGGTGCGACCGGTCCCGTCGCCCGCGGATCGGGAGTCGACTACGACCTGCGCCGCGACGACCCGTACGGCTACTACGACGAACTCGACTGGGACGTCGTCACGGAGGACGGCTGCGACAACTTCAGCCGCCTGCTCGTCCGGATGCGCGAGGTCGAGGAGTCCGCGAAGATCATCGAGCAGTGCGTCGACCTGCTCGAGGACTGGCCCGAGGAGGAGCGCAACATCCAGGCGAACGTCCCCCGCACGCTGCGGCCGGACGACGACGCCGAGATCTACCGGGCGGTCGAGGCCGCGAAGGGCGAGCTCGGCATCTACATCCGCTCTGACGGCACCGACAAGCCGGCCCGGTTCAAGATCCGGTCGCCGTGCTTCTCGAACCTCCAGACGCTGCCGGAGATGGCCAACGGCGAGTACATCCCCGACGTCATCGCGGCGCTCGGGAGCCTCGACATCGTGCTCGGGGAGGTGGACCGCTGATGGGGACGGCACCCGCACAGCTGTTCCCCGAGTTCCTCGCCGAGACGTTCGGGTTGCCGGGCGTGCTCGGCGAGGTCGTCGCGGCGCTGATCGCGGCGGCCGTCGTCGGGAACATCGTCCTCGCGTTTACCGGCGTCGCCGGCCCGTGGGCGAAACGGAAGATCACGGCGGCGTTCACCGACCGCATCGCGGTCAACCGGGTCGGGCCGTTCGGCCTCCTGATCATCCCGGCGTCCGCGGTCCAGCTGCTGGCGAAGGAGCTCATCGTTCCCGAGGGCGTCGACCGTCCCTCCTGGGACATCGCTCCGGTCATCCTGCCCGCGTCGGCACTGCTCGGCTTCTCGGTGATCCCGATGGGTCGTCTCGGCCCGATCAACTTCCACCTCGCCGACCCCGAAGTCGGCTTCGCGCTGGTGTTCGCGTTCGCCTCCATCGCCTCGATATCCCTGGTTATGGCGGGCTACGCGTCGAACAACAAGTATTCGCTGCTCGGCGGGCTCCGCGCGGTGGCGCAGAACCTCGCGTACGAGATCCCGCTCATCGTCACGGCGATGTCCGTCGTGCTGTTCGCGGGCACGCTCCAGATGAGCGGTATCGTCGGCGCGCAGACGACGACGCTGGTGACGATCGCCGGGATCGACATCCCGGCGTGGTACGCCTTCGTGAACCCGTTCGCGTTCGTGCTGTTCCTCACCGCGAACATGGCCGAGATCGGCCGGAACCCGTTCGACATCCCGGAGGCGCCGACGGAGATCGTCGCCGGCTACCAGACGGAGTACTCCTCCGCGTACTTCGTCCTCTTCTACCTCGGCGAGTTCGTGCACATCTTCCTCGGCGGCGCGATCCTCGCCGTGACGTTCCTCGGCGGCGCCTCCGGGCCGGGCCCGGAGAGCATCGGCTTCATCTGGTTCGTGGTGAAGATCTGGGGCTTCTTCCTGTTCACGCAGTGGGCCCGCTCCGCGCTGCCGCGCGTCCGTATCGACCAGCTGATCGAGATCGGCTGGAAGGGAATGCTGGTGCTGTCGTTCGCGAACCTGGTGCTCACGGCCGTAATCGTGGGGGTGATCGCGTAATATGATCGGACTCATGAAATCCATGGCGACGACGATGAAACACGCGCTGGACGGGACGACGTTCACGGTGGAATACCCGGAGGACGCGCCCGAGGTGAGCCCGCGATTCCGCGGGGTCCACAAGTTCAGCCAGGAGCGGTGCATCTGGTGCCGCCAGTGCGAGAACGTCTGCCCGAACGACACGATTCAGATCGTGCAGGACGACCAGCGTAACGGGGAGCAGTACAACCTCCACATCGGGCAGTGCATCTACTGCCGGCTCTGCGAGGAGGTCTGCCCCGTCGACGCGATCCTGCTGACGCAGAACTTCGAGTTCACCGCGGACACGAAGGACGACTTCGTGTTCAACAAAGAACAGCTCAAGAACGTCCCGTGGTACAAGGGAATCGACCCGCTGGAGTCCCGGAACCCCGATCGCGGCGCGTGGATCGGGGAGGGCGACGGCGAGGTCGACTACCAGTAGCGGGCGCGTCTCGAAATCTTCAAAGGGGTTCTCATAGGAGACAAACACAATGGTTTATCCTACCATCGCGTTCGGGCTGTTCGCCGCGGTCACGCTGGCGTTCGGCCTCGGGGTCGTCCTAGCGCGCGACGTGTTCCACGCCGCGCTGCTGCTGGGCGGTGCCCTGACGAGCGTCGCGGTCCACTACGTGATGCTGCAGGCGGAGTTCATCGCCGCCATGCAGATCCTCGTCTACGTGGGCGGGGTCCTGATCTTAGTCACGTTCGGCGTGATGCTCACGCGATCGGAGACGGAAACGGAGGTGAATAGCGCATGAGCGACGACGACTCGGGCCGCGGGGGACGCCTCGTCCCCGCCGCGGTGGTCGGGCTCCTCTTCGTCACGATGGCCCTGACGGCGCTCTCGGCGGACTTCACCGCAGGGGGTGCCGGCTTCCCGGCCGACGCGTCCGTCGTCCACAACATCGGGTACGCCCTGTTCAACCTCGGCGAGTACGACATCGCGACGATCCCCTCCGAGGGGTTCCTCGCCGCGTTCCTGATCGCCGCGGTCGCCCTCGACGTCGCCGTCGACGGCGCGGTGTACCTGGCGAAACGTGAGGAGGGCGGCTCGATCATCGCCGCCGTGGGACAGGCGTTTACCGACGGCGGCCGCGACGGAGGTGAGCGCTGATGACCGCCGTCGCCTCCTCGATTCCGCCGGAGTGGTACCTGCTGCTCGCGGCCGCCGTCTTCTGTATCGGCCTGTTCGGCGTGCTCACGCGGCGCGACGCGCTGTACTTCCTGATGAGCGTCGAGCTCATGATGAACGCGGCGAACATCAATTTCGTCGCGTTCGCGCTGTACTACGGCGACCTCACGGGACAGGTGTTCGCGCTGTTCGTCATCGCGCTCGCCGCCGCGGAGGTCGCGATCGGTATCGGCATCATCCTCGTGCTATACCGCAACTTCGGGGTCACTGACGTGACCGTCCCAACGGAGATGAGGTGGTAACATGATAGACGTGTTCTCATACGTTCCGGCGATCGTACTCCTCCCGTTCTTCTCGTTCCTGATCGCGCTCGGTGCCGGCAAATACCTCCCCAAGGGGGGCGCGTTCGGCGGCATCGCGGCGACGGCGGGCTCGTTCCTGCTCTCGCTGTGGGTGCTCGCGACGGTCGCGGGGGGCGAGGCGGCGAATCGAACCATCTACACGTGGGCGAGCGCCGGCGGGATCGGCCCGACGGACGTCGAGCTTTCCTTCGGCATCCTCGTTGACCCGCTGTCGGCGCTCATGCTCGTCATCGTGACGCTCGTCGCGCTGCTCGTGCACGTGTTCTCGCTCGGGTACATGAACGACGAGGGCGAGACGGGGCTCCCCCGATACTACGCCGGTCTCGGCCTGTTCACGGCGTCGATGCTCGGCTTCGTCGTCGCCGACAACCTGCTGATGGCGTTCATGTTCTTCGAGCTGGTCGGGCTCTGCTCGTACCTGCTCATCGGGTTCCACTTCCGGCAGCCCGGCCCGCCGTCGGCGGCGAAGAAGGCGTTCCTCGTCACCCGCTTCGGGGACTACTTCTTCCTCGTCGGCGTCGTCGCCGTGATCGGAACGTTCGGTACGGCGCAGTTCGCCGGGCCGGAGTCGTTCCCGCACCTCGCCGAGGCGGCGCTCGCCGGCGAGGGCTCGGTCGCGTGGACTCCCGGCGGACTCGACCTGCAGACGTGGCTCACCGCCGTCGGCCTGCTCGTCCTGGGCGGCGTCGTCGGGAAGTCGGCGCAGTTCCCGCTGCACACGTGGCTCCCCGACGCGATGGAGGGCCCGACGCCCGTCTCCGCGCTGATCCACGCCGCGACGATGGTCGCGGCCGGCGTCTACCTCGTCGCGCGGATGTACGGCTTCTACGCGCTGACGCCGACGACGCTCGCGGTCATCGCCTTCATCGGCGGCTTCACCGCGCTGTTCGCGGCGACGATGGGCGTCGTCAAAGACGAGCTGAAGCAGGTCCTCGCGTACTCCACCATCTCGCAGTACGGCTACATGATGCTCGCGCTCGGCGCGGGCGGCTACGTGGCCGCGGTCTTCCACCTGACCACCCACGCGTTCTTCAAGGCCCTGCTGTTCCTCGGCGCGGGCGCGGTGATCATCGCGATGCACCACAACGAAGACATGTGGGACATGGGAGGGCTGAAGGACAAGATGCCCGTCACCTACTACACCTTCCTGGCCGGGTCGCTGGCGCTCGCGGGCATCTTCCCGTTCGCCGGCTTCTGGTCGAAAGACGAGATCCTCTACGAGGCGCTCGTCCACGCGCCGGGCGAGCCGCTGCTGTTCGGCGGCTACCTGATGGGGCTGCTCGCGGTCCCCGTCACCGCCTTCTACACGTTCCGGATGGTCTTCCTGACCTTCCACGGCGAGCCCCGCACCGACACCGCGCGCGACCCCGAACCCGTCCGATGGAACGTGAAGGGGCCGCTGACGGTCCTCGGCTCGCTCGCGGTCGTCACCGGCCTCATTAACATGGTGCCGGTCCAGAAGGTCCTCGGACTGGAGGGGATCGACCTGCTCCACCGCTGGCTCGACAACGACTGGGGCGGAATTGAGGGGCTCTCCTCGCACCACTACGGCGACATCGGACCGTACAGTAGCGAGTACATCGTCGGCGGCGAGGTCGCCACGGTGCTCGTCGGTGCGGCCGTCTCGCTCGGACTGGCGCTGACCGGTCTGCTGGTTGCGTGGCGGCTCTACAACGTTCCGTCGCCGACGGAGCACACGGCGAAACTCGGCGGGATCAAAGACGTGCTGTACAACAACTACTACCTCGACGAACTGCAGGTATGGCTCGCGTATCGCACCGAGGACGTCGCCGGCGGCGCCGACACCTTCGACCAAGGTATCGTCGACGGCGTCGTCAACGGCGTCTCCTCGGTGAGTCTCATCGGCGGTGACCGGATCCGGCAGGTGCAGAACGGCGTCGTCTCGCAGTACGCCGCGCTGCTCACGCTGGGGCTGGTCGCGCTGATTCTCGTGCTCGGCGTCACCGGGGGGTGGTTCCTGTGATACTCGAAGCGCTCATCGCGGTCGTCTTCGTGAGCGCGCTCGTCGTCCTCCTCTCGCCGAACGAGTGGGCGGGCCGGCTCGCGTTCGCGCTGAGCCTGATCCCGTTCGCGGGATCGCTGTACCTCTGGTCCGGATTCAACGGCTCCGGAAACGCTCTCACGGGCGGCGACATCGCCTACCAGACCCAGATCGAGTGGCTCGAAGTCGGCGGCCGCTCGGTCTCGTGGTTCGTCGGGCTGGACGGCATCAGCCTCCCGCTCGTCGTGTTGACGACGTTCCTCGTCCCGCTGGCGATAGTCAGCGCGTGGACGCCGATCGACTCGCGCCAGAGCCAGTTCTACGGGCTCATGCTGTTCATGGAGGCGAACCTCCTCGGCGTCTTCACGGCGCTGGACTTCTTCCTCTGGTTCGTCTTCTGGGAGGCCGTCCTCGTCCCGATGTACTTCCTCATCGGCGTCTGGGGCGGCCCGCGCCGGAAGTACGCCGCGATCAAGTTCTTCGTCTACACGAACGCGGCGTCGCTGCTGATGTTCATCGGGTTCATGTCGCTGACGTTCGCGCTCGGCGACTCCGTGACCTCGTTCGCGCTCCCGGAGATCACCCAAGCAATCGCGGACGGCGGACTCGGAACCTGGTTCGGCATCTCGCCGGACCGGATCGCGATGGTCGCGTTCCTCGCGATGTTCGCCGGCTTCGCGGTGAAGGTCCCGATCGTTCCGGTACACACGTGGCTGCCGGACGCCCACGTCGAGGCGCCGACCCCTGTGTCGGTGCTCCTGGCGGGCGTCCTCCTGAAGATGGGGACGTACGCGCTGCTCCGGTTCAACTTCACGATGCTCCCGGAGCAGGCGTCCGCGCTCGCGGTCCCGATCGCCGCGATCGCCGTCATCAGCGTCATCTACGGTGCGATGCTGGCGCTCGCGCAGAAGGACCTCAAGCGCATCGTCGCCTACTCCTCCGTCTCGTCGATGGGGTACGTCATCCTCGGGCTTGTCGTGTTCACCGAGTACGGCGTCGGCGGCGCGACGTTCCAGATGGTCGCGCACGGCCTCATCTCGGGGCTGATGTTCATGGCGGTCGGCGTCGTCTACAACGCGACCCACACGCGGATGGTCGGCGACATGGCGGGGATGGCCGACCGGATGCCGGTCACGGTCGGCATCCTCGTCGCCGGCGCGTTCGGCTACATGGGACTGCCTCTGATGGCCGGCTTCGCCGGTGAGTTCTTCATCTTCGTGGGGTCGTTCTCCGCGCCGGCGCTCCCGTACGCGCCGCTGTTCACGGCGCTCGCGATGTTCGGCATCGTCATCGTCGCCGGCTACCTGTTGTCGGCGATGCAGAGCACGCTATTCGGGCCGTTCGAGCTCTCAACCGACTACGAGGTCGGTCCTGCGCCGTTCCACGACGTCGCCCCGCTTGCGGTCCTGCTGGTGGCGATCATCGTGCTGGGCGTCGCTCCCGACATCTTCTTCGAGATGATCCGTGACGCCGCCGTTCCCGTGGTCGAGGGGGTGAGCATCGATGGTTAACTCGCTCCCGCAGGTGACGGCGTTGCTGCCGGTGCTGCTGCTCGGGTTCACCGGACTCGCGCTGCTGCTCGTCGACACGCTCCGTCCCGACACGCGGTCGAACACTTCGATGGCGGTCGTGAGCGCGCTCGGCGCGCTGGCATCGCTGGCCGCGACGGTCTGGTTCGTCGCCTCCGGGACCGGGAGCGGCGACACCGGCGGCGCGATCCTGCTGTTCGCCGACGCGGTCAAGGTGGACACGCTTGGGCTGTTCTTTACGGCCATCTTCGCGTCCGTGACGTCGCTCGTCGTCGTCGCGGCCCACGACTACTTCCACGACCACCCGAACCCGGCGACGTTCTACTCGCTGACGCTGTTCGCGGCGACGGGCATGTCGCTACTCGCGGTCGCGAACTCGCTCGCGGTCGTGTTCGTCGCCTTGGAGATGGTGTCGCTGCCGTCGTACGTGCTCGTCGCGTTCCTGAAGCAGAACCGCGGGAGCGTCGAGGCGGGGCTGAAGTACTTCCTCGTCGGAGCGCTCTCCTCGGCGATCTTCCTGTTCGGCATCTCGCTGGTGTACGCGGCGACGGGGTCGCTGATGCTCGGCGAGGTCGCCGGCGTCCTCGGCGATATCGCCTCCGACGCCGACGGGATCGGCAGCCGAAGCGGGATCGCCGGCCTCGGGATCGTGATGATCCTCGGCGGCGTCGCGTTCAAGACCGCTTCCGTCCCGTTCCACTTCTGGGCGCCGGAAGCGTACGAGGGCGCGCCCGCACCCGTGAGCGCGTTCCTCTCGTCGGCGTCGAAGGCGGCCGGCTTCGTGGTCGCGTTCCGCGTGTTCACCGAGGCGTTCCCGGTCGGCGCGTCGCTGGCGGCCGACATCAACTGGGTGCTCGCCTTCGGGATCCTGGCGGCTGTGACGATGACGCTGGGGAACTTCGCGGCGGCCGTCCAAGAGGAGGTCAAGCGGATGCTCGCGTACTCCTCGATTGGCCACGCCGGCTACGCGCTCATCGGCATCGCGGCGCTCTCCGCGGACGGGAGCGGTAACGGCGCCGTGATGGGCGCGGCGATGGCGCACCTGCTCGTCTACGGCTTCATGAACACCGGTGCGTTCCTCTTCGTCGCGATGGCGGAGCGGTGGGGCGTCGGCCGGACCTTCGAGGACTACGCCGGGCTGGCCAAACGCGCGCCCGTCGCCTCGACGGCGATGGCCGTGTTCATGTTCTCGCTGGCCGGGCTCCCGCCGTTCGCCGGGTTCTTCTCGAAGTACTTCCTGTTCATGGGAGCCATCGACAACGGCTTCCTGTGGCTAGCGGCGATCGGCGCCGTCAACAGCGTGATCTCGCTGTACTACTACAGCCGGGTCGTGAAGGCGCTGTTCATCGACGATCCCGCGTCGCCGACCGCGCTGGACACGATCGACGTGCGGCCGACGGCGCTGTACGCCGCGGTCGTCTTCGCGGCAGTCGCGACGGTGCTGCTGTTACCCGGCTTCGGCCCGGTCATCGAGACCGCCGAGGCCGCCGCGTCGGCGCTGTTCTAGCGGCGTCGCGGTTCGCGCCCGCTTTTCGTTTTTTCCGATCGATCAGCCGTCCGGTAACCGCAGGTATTCCCGCGTCCAGTGTTAATATCCAGTATGAGTAGGAATCGGACGTACCGCTGTCTGAACTGTCTGGATCACACCGTGAGCCGGGAGTTCGACACGTCGCACCTCTCGGTGACGTGTCCGAACTGCGGCTCGTTCGAGCGGTTCGTCAACGACGCGGTGTTTCAGCAGTTCCGCGCGTTCGAGGAGTCGCCGCCCGCGGAGCTCGACTGGGCGCGGCTGGACCGCACGGAGAAGTTGATCGTCTCGGAGCGGCTCGTCCGCTCGACGAAGACGCTGGCCGACTTCGACGTCGTGGAGGGGGAAGCGACGGTCGGCGAGGACGAGGCAGCGGCCGGAGACGGGGAGGCTCTAGCCGAGGACGGGGAGGCAGCGGCCGGAGATTGAGTCAGCGCGCGTACAGCTTCCCGCCGACGAGCGCCGCGAGCCCGTCGCCGTCGTTCGGGGTGACGGCCACGTACGGCCGGTCGACTGGGCCGAAAACGTCGACGACGCGGCCGACCGTCGAGAGCGACTCGTCGACGACGGCCGAGCCGATCCGCGGCGGCTCCTCGCCGCGGTCGCCGCGGGCGATCGCGAGCCCCCCGGCGGTGCGGACCACGGTACCGACTCGCCGCATCGTCACTCGCGGATGACCCCGAGGTAGGCGGCGACCGCCTGCACGAGGTCGTTCTTCGCGGTGTCTTCGGTGCCGCGCACGACGACCGCGCCCCGCGGCTCGAACTCGCGGGAGTACGTCTTGTCGCGCTCGATCACAGCGTCGTAGCCGACTTGCTGGACCGCCTTAGCGATCTCGTCGACGGTGGGCTCGGAGATCGCGAGGTCCGCCGGCACGCGGCGGCCCTCCGAGCGCGACCGCTCGGCGTCGAAGTACGCGGGATAGACGACGTTCTCGACCATACCGGAGAGGCGAGCGCGCGGCCTAAGGTCGTTTCGGACCCGCGCGGCCGCAGACGCCGGGCGACCCGCGTCGCGGCCGCGGTCCCGCACCGGCGTCGTGGCACCCGGTTACGACGTTCTGAACTCGAATCTTGCGCCGCCGGACTCGCCGGTCACCGCGCGCGCCTCCCACCCGTGAGCCTCGGCGATACGTTCGCTGATCGCGAGCCCGAGGCCGGTCCCGTCCTCGTCCGTCGTGAAGCCGGTGTCGAACACGCGCTCCGTCTCCTCGGGGAGTCCGCAGCCGTCGTCCTCGACGAAGAACCCGGTCCCTCCGTCGCCGTCCGATCGGGGCGAGGCCTCGCCCACGCGGACGGTGAGGCCCTCCGCAGCGCACCCGTCGTCGACGGTGGTCGGTCGGCCGCCGGCGGACCCGAGTTCGACGCTCTCGCCGGGCTCCGCCCGGCCGTCAGTCGGGCCGTGCTCGACGCTGTTCCGGAACACGTTCTCGAAGAGCTCGCGCGTTCTGGCGGGGTCAGCGTCGAGGGTCACGTCCCCTTCCACGACCAGCTCGGCCCCGCCGGTGTCGACGCTCGCCCAGGCGTCTCTCGCGAGCGCCGCGATCGAGGCGCGCTCCGTCTCGCCGACCGACCGGCCCTGTCTGGCCAGCGAGAGCAGGTCGTCGACGAGCTCGCCCATCCGCTCCAGCGCCTCGCCCGCCTTGGGGAGGTGAGCCGTGTCGCCGGTGTCGCTCGCGAGCTCGACGTACCCCTGCGCGACGCCGAGCGGGTTCCGGAGGTCGTGCGAGACGATGCTCGCGAACTCGTCGAGCCGATCGTTCTGCTCCCGGAGGGTGGCCTCGCGCTCGCGCCGGTCCGTGACGTCCGTGTAAATCGCGTACCCGGAGGCGTTCTCCGCGTCGAGCCGGATCGGGATGACGTGCAGGATGAAGTGGCGGAGTCCGTCCGCCGTCTTCCGGGTCACCTCTCGCCGGACGTTCTCGCCGCGTTGGAGCCGCTCGTTGAGGTCGATTGCCTCCTCGACCGCGCCGTCCTCAACCGGGACGATGTAGTCGTCGAGGGACTCGCCCCCGACTGCCTCCGCGTCGTAGCCGAACGTCTCCTCGAAGGCGTCGTTGACCCGGTGGACGACCGGTTCGCCGTCGACGTAATCGTACGCGACCGCGGGGTCCGGGACGTTCGAGAACAGCGCGAGCAGGCGGTCGCGCTCGCTCCGGAGCGCCTCGTCGGCCCGGATCCGATCGAGGGTCTCCTCGACGTGAGAAGCGAGCAGTCCGGCGAGGCGTCGATCGGCCTCGCTGAACCCGTCCGGGTCGTCCGTCACCAGTTGGAAGACCGTGTCGTCGCCGACGGGAAGGGTGAGAACCGTGTCGTACGGGCTCTCGGCGTTCGGATTCGGTTCCACGACCGGTTCGCCGGTCACCGCGACGGTCCCGGCGGCTCCGCTCCCGACTCGGACGCGGTTGCAGTCCTCGATCGGAACCTCGGCCGAGGCCGCGATCGGCTCGATCCACTTCCCGTCGCGCACGCCGACGAGGCAGTGGTGCGGCGGGAACACCTCGTCCGCGACGGCGATCGCGGCCCGGTGCGTTTCCTCCACGGACCGGACCGACGCGAGTCGCGTCGCCCCGGCGTTGAGTCGCTCGACCCGCGAGGGCGGTCGGGACGGATCGGACCGGACTGACCCGTCGCGCGCGAGGAGCCACCGGACGGTCGCCGCCACGTCGGCGGTCGTCGTCGACACGGCGTCGACGGTCGGGGCCGTCGCCACGTCACCGGCCGGGTCGTCTACGAGGGCGACGACCGGGAGGGACTCGCGGCCGTCGCGGACGCGAGCGAGCCCGGCGGCGTCGCTGACGACCGCGAGGTCGACGTCGCGCAGGCTCTCCTCGTCGACCTCGTTCGGCTCTGCGGATCGCGCTGTCGCGTCGTCGGGGAGATCGGCTGAGATGTGAGCAT
Source organism: Halorubrum sp. Ea8 (assembly GCF_002252925.1). Lineage (NCBI taxonomy): Archaea > Methanobacteriati > Methanobacteriota > Halobacteria > Halobacteriales > Haloferacaceae > Halorubrum > Halorubrum sp. Ea8. The sequence goes on along the minus strand of NZ_NHPF01000068.1, from coordinate 24,614 downwards.
CGGTAGCGAGGACCAGTACGACCGGTCTTTCGCTCGGCGCGGCGTTCACTGTGATCCGGTAACGGGTCGACGCGATGATAACTATTCCCTTCGTCGGGGGAGCTCGAGACGCCCCGACTCGCGGGCCGCCGACCCGGCGCGACCCACCCCGGAACCCTTTTGCACGAACACGGGTCACGTTCCTGTAATGAGCGATCTCGAAGCGGAGTACCGTCTCGACTACTTCGAGGAGGAAGGGTTCGTCCGGAAGGAGTGCACCTCCTGCGGCGCGCACTTCTGGACCCGAGACGGCGACCGCGAACTCTGCGGGGAGCCGCCCTGCGAGGACTACAGCTTCATCGACGACCCCGGCTTCCCGGAGCCGCGGTCGCTGTCCGAGATGCGGGAGGCGTTCCTCTCCTTCTTCGAGGAACACGGCCACGAGCGGATCGACCCGTACCCGGTCGCGGCGAACCGCTGGCGCGACGACGTCCTCCTGACGCAGGCGTCGATCTACGACTTCCAGCCGCTCGTCACCTCGGGGCAGACCCCGCCGCCGGCGAACCCCCTCACCATCTCGCAGCCGTGCATCCGGATGCAGGACATCGACAACGTCGGCAAGACCGGCCGGCACACGATGGCGTTCGAGATGATGGCCCACCACGCGTTCAACACGCGCGAGGAGGTCGACGAGGGCGAGTACGCCTACCACGGCGAGGTGTACTGGAAGGACGAGACGGTCGCGTACTGCGACGAGCTGTTCGAGAGCCTCGGCGCCGATCTGGACGAGATCACCTATATCGAGGACCCGTGGGTCGGCGGCGGCAACGCCGGGCCGGCGATCGAGGTCATCTACAAGGGCGCCGAGCTGGCGACGCTCGTCTTCATGTGCATGGAGCGGGACCCGGACGGCGACTACGAAATGAAGGACGGGAACACGTACTCGTTCATGGACACGTACATCGTCGACACCGGGTACGGGCTCGAGCGGTGGACGTGGATGAGCCAGGGGACGGCGACCGTGTACGAGGCCGTCTACCCCGACGCGATCGACTTCCTGAAGGAGAACGCGGGGATCGAGCACACGGAGGAAGAGCAGGCGCTCGTCCACCGCGCCGCGAAGCTCTCCGGTCGGCTCGACATCGACGACGTCGACGACGTGGAAGACGCGCGCGGCGAGATCGCCGACCGGCTCGACGTCGACGTCGACCGGCTCCGCGAGCTCGTCGAGCCCCTCGAATCCATCTACGCGATCGCCGACCACTCGCGGACGCTCGCGTACATGTTCGGCGACGGGATCGTCCCCTCGAACGTCGGCACGGGCTACCTCGCCCGGATGGTGCTCCGGCGGACGAAGCGGCTCGTCGACGAGGTCGACGTCGACGCCCCGCTCGACGAGCTCGTCGACATGCAGGCCGAGCGCCTCGGCTACGAGAACCGCGACACGATCCGCGAGATCGTCCGCACCGAGGAGCGGAAGTACCGCGAGACGCTTGAACGCGGCTCCCGCAAGGTGGAGTCGCTCGCCGACGAGTACGCCGGCACCGGCGAACCGATCCCGACCGAGACGCTCCTCGAGCTGTACGACTCCCACGGGATCCAGCCGGACATGGTCGCCGACATCGCGGCCGAGCGGGGCGCGACGGTCGACGTGCCGGACGACTTCTACGGGCTCGTCGCCGACCGCCACGAGGAGGCGGACGCCGACGAGGCGGAAGACGCGGCCGACGAGCGGCTCGGCGACCTCCCGGAGACGGAGAAGCTGTTCTACGACGACCAGGGCCGAACCGAGTTCGAGGCCGTCGTCCTCGACGTCTTCGAGCGCGAGGACGGCTACGACGTCGTCTTGGACCAGACGATGTTCTACCCCGAGGGCGGCGGCCAGCCCGCCGATCGCGGGCAGCTCACCGCCGGCGAGACGACGGTCGACGTCGTCGACGTGCAGGAGGAAGGTGGCGTCGTGCTCCATCGAACCGACGCCGACCCCGGCAAGGGGGAGTTCGTCAAGGGCCAGGTAGACGGCGACCGCCGCGACCGACTCCGCGCGCACCACACGGCGACGCACCTGATCGGCCACGCCGCCCGCGAGGTGCTCGGCGAACACGTCCGCCAGGCCGGCGCGCAGAAGGGGATCGACTCCTCGCGGCTCGACGTCCGCCACTACGAGCGGATCACCCGCGAGGACGTCAAGCGGATCGAGCGCGTCGCCAACGAGCTCGTCCGCGACGACGTGCCCGTGCGCCAGGAGTGGCCCGACCGTAACGAGGCCGAGGCCGAGCACGGCTTCGACCTCTACCAGGGCGGCGTCCCGCCGGGAACGAACGTTCGGCTGATCCACGTCGGCGACGCCGACGTGCAGGCGTGCGCGGGCACGCACGTCGAGCGGACGGGCGAGATCGGCGCCGTCAAAGTGCTGAAGACGGAACCCGTCCAGGACGGCGTCGAGCGGATCGTATTCGCCGCGGGCGGCGCGGCGATCGAGGCGACCCAGCGCACGGAGGACGCGCTGTACGACGCCGCGAGCGTGCTCGACGTCGACCCGCTCGACATCCCCGAGACGGCCGAGCGGTTCTTCGAGGAGTGGAAGGCGCGCGGCAAGGAGATCGAGTCGCTGAAAGAGGAGCTCGCCGCCGCGCGGGCCTCCGGCGGCGCCGACGCCGAGGAGGTCGACGTGGGCGGTGCCGCGGCCGTGATCCAGCGGCTCGACGGCGACGCCGACGAGCTGCGCGCGACCGCGAACGCGCACGTCGACGACGGGAAGGTCGCGGTCGTCGGGAGCGGGGCGGACGGCTCCGCGAGCTTCGTCGTCGGCGTCCCCGACGGCGTCGACGTCAACGCCGGACAGGTCGTCGCCGACCTCGCCGGCCGCGTGGGCGGCGGCGGCGGCGGACCCCCGGACTTCGCGCAGGGCGGGGGCCCCGACGTCGACGCCCTCGACGACGCGCTCGCGGCGGCGCCGGACGTCCTTCGGAGCCTCCAAGAGGCCTAACCACCCGCGAGTTCACCATGCCACACGCGAACAACGGCGGCGTCTCGGTCCGCTACGAGGTCGACGCGCCGGACGCGGGCGATCCCGACGAGGCGGTCGTGTTCTGCGGCGACGTCGGGCTCGGCGCCTGGCAGTTCGGCTGGCAGCACGCCGCGCTGGCGGGGCCGCACACGGTGATAACGCCCGAGACGCGCGGGGTCGGCCGGTCCGACGCGCCGCCCGGCCCGTACGCGGTCGAAGACCTCGCCGCCGACGTCGACGCGGTATGCGCCGCGGAGGGGATCCGGAACGCCCACCTCGTCGGATACGGCCTCGGCGGGATGGTCGCGCTCACGGCCGCGCTCGCCTCCTCGCGCCCGGCGAGCCTGACGGTCGTCGGCACGCCGCCCGCGGGCGACGCTTACAACCCCGACGGCGTGTGGGCCGATCCCACCGACCCGGCGGCGGTGGAGGGATCCCTCCACGGCCTGCTCTCCGTCGACTTCCGCGAGGCGCACCCCGACGCGCTCCCGCGGATCGCCGAGTGGCGGCTCGCCGAGGACGCCGACCGCGAGACGTTCGAGGCGCACCGCGCGGCCGTCGAATCGTTCGACGTCGCCGACCGGCTCTACGAGGTCACGACGCCGACGCTCGTCGTCCACGGGACCGACGACGCCGTCTGTCCGGTGTCGGCGGCGAAGACGCTCGCGGAGGGGCTCCCCCGCGGCGAGCTCCACGTGGTCGAGGGCGCGCGGCACTTCGTCGGCGTCGAGGCGTCGGCCGCGGTCAACGACGCGCTGGCCGGGTGGCTCGCGGAGCACGGCGCCGACCCGCTCTCCGGGTGACTCGTTCGGTCCCCTCGGATCGACCCCTCCCGGACGCCGGTAGCGCTTCCCGCCGCCGCAACCGTTTTGCGTCCGTCCCGCCTCGGTGCGGGCAATGACACGGCTTCGGTTCGCCCTGCTGAACGCGGCCCACGACGGCGCCGACACCCGGCGGAACTTCCGACGGGAGCTCGACGCCGACCTCGTCGAGTTCGACGCGGTCGACGGACACCTTCCCGACCACACCGACTTCGACGGCGTGGTGGTCACCGGCTCGCGGTCGTCGGTCTACTGGGACGAGGCGTGGATCCCCGCGCTCGTGGACTACGTCGCGGACGCCGCCGAGGCCGGCGTCCCGGTGCTCGGCGTCTGTTACGGTCACCAGGTGCTCGCGGAGGCGCTCGGCGGGCGCGTGGCGGGGATGGACGGCTTCGAGATCGGGTACAACGCCGTGCGTCGGCGCGGCGACGACGAGCTGTTCGACGGGATCGACGAGGAGTTCACGGCGTTCACCACCCACGGCGACGCGGTGATCGACCTCCCGCCGAGCGCGACGCTGCTCGCCGAGAACGACCACGGCGTCCACGCCTTCCGCGACGGCCACTGCTGGGGCGTGCAGTTCCACCCGGAATACGACGTCGACACCGCCCGCGAGGTCACCGAGGGGAAACGCGAGCGGCTCGGCGACGCCCGGGTCGACGCCGTTCTCGACGGCATCACCCCGTCGGCGCACGAGGCCGCCTGCGAGGTGAAGGGCCTGTTCGACAACTTCACCGAGTACGCCCGGCGGCTGCGATCGGAGCGCGAGTCGCGGGCGGCGGCCGACGACTGAGCGGTCGCGCCCCGGCGGCCGCGGCGCTGGTTCGGCCCTGCAAAGCGGGACGCCGCGCGGGTCGAACACGCTTATACCGCTCCCGCCCGGAACCACGGTATGAACGTAGTACCGGACACCAGTGCGGTCGTCGACGGCCGCGTGTCCGAACGCGTCGCGGACGGAACCTACGAGGGGGCGACGGTCCTCGTCCCCGAGGCCGTCGTCGGAGAGCTGGAGTCGCAGGCGAACGACGGGCTGGAGTCGGGGTGGGACGGCCTGAGCGAGCTCAAGCGCCTCGCCGACCTCGCCGACGAGGGGACGATCGAGCTCCGGTACGTCGGCGAGCGCGCCGACGGGGACGCCCGATCGCACGCCCACGAGGGCGACGTCGACGCCCTGATCCGCGACATCGCGGCCGACCACGACGCGACGCTCCTCTCGAGCGACATCGTCCAGGCGGAGGTCGCCCGCGCGAAGGGGATCGACGTCGAGTACGTCGAGCCGGTCGCCCGCGGCGTCGTCGACGAGCTTCCGATTCAGGAGTTCTTCACCGACGAGACGATGTCGGTCCACCTCAAGACGGGGACGAAGCCGAAGGCGAAGCGCGGTGCCCTCGGCGAGATGCGGTACGAGATCATCGACGAGGAGCCGACGAGCGAGGCGCAGATGGACGAGTGGGCGACCGCCATCGTCGACTTGGCCCGCCAGTCCAACGAGGGGTTCATCGAGCTCTCCGACGACGGCATGGACATCGTCCAGTTCAGGAACTACCGGATCGCGGTCGCGCGACCGCCGTTCGCGGACGGGATCGAGGTCACGGCGGTCCGCCCGATCGCGAAGACGACGCTCGACGACTACGAGTTCGCCGACGAGCTCCGCGAGCGGTTCAAAGAGCGGAAGCGCGGCGTCCTGATCTCCGGGTCGCCCGGCGCCGGGAAGTCGACGTTCGCGCAGGCGGTCGCGGAGTTCCTCAACGACAGCGACTACGCCGTGAAGACGATGGAGAAGCCGCGCGACCTCCAGGTCGGCCCGGAGATCACCCAGTACGGCGCCCTCGGCGGCGAGATGGAGAACACGGCCGACTCGCTCCTCTTAGTCCGCCCCGACTACACCATCTACGACGAGGTGCGGAAGACGAACGACTTCGAGGTGTTCTCCGACATGCGGATGGCAGGCGTCGGGATGGTCGGCGTCGTCCACGCCTCCCGCGCCATCGACGCGCTCCAGCGGCTCGTCGGCCGCGTCGAGCTGGGGATGATCCCCCAGATCGTCGACACCGTGGTGTACATCGAGGCCGGCGAGGTCCACACGGTCTACGACGTGACGACCGAGGTGAAGGTGCCCGCCGGACTCACCGCCGAGGACCTCGCCCGCCCGGTCATCCAGGTGTCGAACTTCGAGACCGGCCGTCCGGAGTACGAGATCTACACGTTCAACCGACAGGTCGTCACGGTCCCGCTGAACGACGAGGACGGCGAAGGCGAGAGCGAGACCGGCGTCGGTCGCATCGCCAAACAGGAGATCGAACGCGAGATCCGCTCGGTCGCGCACGGCCACGTCGACGTCGAGCTCAGGGGGAACGACGAGGCGGTCGTGTACGTCTCCGAGGGCGACATCGGCACCGTCATCGGCAAGGGGGGCGGCCGCATCAGCGACATCGAGAACCGGCTCGGCATCGAGATCGACGTCCGCACCCACGACGAGAAGCCGGAGGATTCGCGCGGCACCGGTGCCGGCAGCCGCGGCGCGGCCGGAGGGGGAGACGGCCGAGGCGGACAGGTCGGCGAGGAGCGCGGCACCGTCGTCCAGCCGGAGATCACGTCCCGGCACGTCGTCATCGACGTCGACGACGGCGTCGGCGAGACGGTGGAGGTGCGCGCGGACGGCGAGTACCTGTTCACCGCCACCGTGGGGCGCGGCGGCGAGGTGCAGGTGTCCCGCGGCTCGGCCATCGCCGAGGAGTTGGAGGACGCGATCGACCGCAAGCGAACCGTGACGGTCGTTCCGGCTCGCTGACGCGGCCGATACGCCGCGTCTCGCCCGCCGATATCGGCGTCGTTCGACTCCCCGAGGTTCGTCGATCGTCGAACTTTATCCCTCCTGAAAGATAACGCTTTTTTGGCGGTGGTCGGAACGTCACTGCATGTCAGACGAGTTAAAGCGCGGGCTCGAAGGCGTCCTCGTCGCGGAGTCGGAGCTGAGCCACGTCGACGGCGAGGTCGGCAAGCTCGTGTACCGTGGGTACGACATCGAGGACCTCGCTCGCGGCGCGAGCTACGAGGAGGTGCTGTACCTCCTCTGGCACGGTTCGCTGCCGACGCGCGAGGAGCTCGACGCGTTCGCCGCGAACCTGGCCGCGGAGCGGGCCGTCGACGACGACGTCCTCGAGACGGTCCGGACCCTCGCCGACGCCGGCGAGCGGCCGATGGCCGCCCTCCGGACGGCGACCTCCATGCTGTCGGCGTACGACCCCGACGCGGACACGGACGACGACGATGTCACGGAGACGGCCCGCCGGCAGGGCCGTCGGATCACGGCGAAGGTCCCCACCGTCCTCGCGGCCTTCGAACGCGCGCGTCAGGGCGAGGCGCCGCTCGCCCCGAACCCGGACCTCTCGTACGCCGGGAACTTCCTCTACATGCTCACCGGCACAGAGCCCGACGCCGTCAGCGAGGAGACGTTCGACATGGCCCTCACGCTCCACGCCGACCACGGGCTCAACGCTTCGACGTTCACGGCGATGGTGATCGGATCGACGCTGGCCGACGTCTACTCCGGCGTCACCGGGGGGATCGGCGCGCTCTCCGGCTCGCTCCACGGCGGCGCGAACCAAGACGTGATGGAAGTGCTCTACGAGATCGACGACTCCGCGAAGGACCCGGTCGCGTGGGTGAAAGACGCCCGCGAGAACGGTCGGCGCATCCCCGGCTTCGGCCACCGCGTGTACAAAGTGAAGGACCCGCGGGCGAAGATCCTCCAGGAGAAGCTGCGGGACCTCTCCGAGTCGTCAGGCGACACGAAGTGGCTCGACTACACCACCGCGATCGAGGAGTACCTCACCGACGAAGGACTGTTAGACAAAGGTATCGCGCCGAACGTCGACTTCTACTCCGGCTCCGTCTACGACTCGCTCGGTATCCCGGTCGACATGTACACGCCCATCTTCGCGATGAGCCGCGCCGGCGGTTGGATCGCCCACATGGTCGAGTACCAGGCCGACAACCGCCTCATCCGTCCGCGCGCCCGGTACACCGGCCCCGAGAGCGCCGAGATCGTTCCGATCGACGAGCGGTAGACGGAGCGGCAGCGGTCTCTCGCGACGCGGCCGACCTCTAAACCGAGCGACCTACGCGCCCCACCGCTCCCGGGCGAACTTCGTCAACAACGGGAGGTCGTCGAGGTGGAGCAGCTTCGCCATCGCGGCCTTGTTCCCCTGATTCGCCTGTTCAAGCGTGTTGTCGTCGGTCCGGCGGAGGTCCTCCATGAACCGGTCGTACCGCTCGTTCGGCGCGAGGTACAGCAGTCGGGTGAGCATCAGCCGGGCGCGCATCCGCGGGGCCACGTCCCGGTGCCAGAGCCGCTCGTAGACGGCGAGGCTCTCGGCGTCGAGGCGCCGCTCCGAGTCGGTGAGACACCGGTCGATGGTGGCGGCCGCGGCGCGGGCCGACTTCATCCCCTTGTGGATCCCCTCGCCCCACAGCGGGTCGATGGTGGGCACGGTGTCGCCGATCGCGAGGAACCGGTCGGTGTGCATCTCGTCGGGCATCTGGATGTGCGCGGAGCCGCGGTGGATCGTGTCGTCGATCTGTTCGGCGTCCGCGAACCGGGGATCGCGCTCGATCCAGTCGTTGAGGTAGCCGTCGACGGTTTTCCCCTCTTCGGCGAACTCGCGGTGGCGGTCGTTCTGGATGTAACAGATGCCGACCTTCGCGGTGTCCTCACCGGTCGCGAAGATCCACGAGTAGCCGCCGGGGGCGATGTCGTGGTCGAGCCGGAGCATCATCGCCCGCCGCAGGTCGGCGTACTCGGGGTGGTTCATCTCGACGCCCTCCATCTCGTACTCGATGCCGATCGCCTGGTTCTCCCGTTCGAGGTCGACCACGTCGAGCGCGCTCGCGATCGGCGCGGCCGGGCCGGTGGCATCGACCACCACCTCGGCGTACACCTCCTCGTCGCCGTCGTACCGAACGCCCTCGACGACCCCGTCGTCGTCGAGGATCGGGCGGGAGACGCGCGAGTCGAACCGGTACTCCGCGCCGTTCTCGCGGCCGTCCTCGACGAGGAAGCGCTTGAAGTCGGCGAACTCCAAGACCGCGCCGGGCTGGTAGCTCTCGTAGTAGCTGTTCGGCGACTCCAGGACCACGTCGTCGGTGTACGACATCACGACGTCGTCGGGGATCCCGAAGGCCGACATCATCGACGGGAAGGTCCCCGCGGTCGACTTGTTGCTCTGGCGGGGGAACTCGGCCTCCGGCTCCGTTTCGAGAACGACGACGTCGTAGTCGCGTGTCGCCAGGTCGCGGGCGCACTGCGCCCCCGCTGGTCCGGCGCCCGCGATAACGACGTCGTAGCGATCAACCATATACAACGTAATTCGGACCCACGTAATTAGGCTTGCTGAAACCGGTCACGAACAGGGCGTGAGCCGGCTCCGTCGCCGGAATTTGGCTCTCGGCCGAGGTCGGAATGTCGGGCGCTTCGGCGGTCGCCGGTCGTCAAAAAATCGGTCGCGAAGACGGACGGCGGCGTCAGTAGAACTCGCGGACGAGGTCGGTCGCGCCCTCGGGCGCGCCGTCCGGGATGACCGACATGTCCTCGTCGACGCCGTGCTGTTCGTGGTACGGCACCGACTCTTCGTTCTGGTAGATGACGCCCTGGTGTTCCTTCTCGGAGTCGAGGATGACGTCTTTCGCGTCGCCGCGGTCGGCCGGGTCGTGGTCCGTCTCCTTCAGGTCGACCAGCGAGTCGCGGAAGTAGTCGTACGTGTCGACGTCGTTGAAAGTGACGCACGGCGAGTAGACGTTGACGAAGCCGAACCCGTCGTGCTCGACCGCCTTCTGGATGATCTCCTGGTGGCGGAGCGCGTCGGAGGAGAACGACTGCGCGATGAACGTCGCGCCCGACGCCAGCGCCAGCGCGTGCGGGTTGACCGGGGGCTGCTTCGGCCCGTCGGGGGTCGTTGACGTCTCGAAGTCCTCGCGCGAGGTGGGCGACGCCTGCCCCTTCGTCAGCCCGTAGATGCGGTTGTCCATCACGACGTACGTCATGTCGACGTTGCGCCGGACGGCGTGGACGAAGTGGCCCGCGCCGATGGAGTAGCCGTCGCCGTCGCCGCCGGCGACCATCACTTCGATGTCGGGGCGGGCCATCTTGACGCCGGTCCCGACCGGAAGCGCGCGTCCGTGAACGCCGTGGAGCGCGTAGCTGTGCATGTACGTGCCGATCTTGCCGGAACAGCCGATGCCGGCGACGACGAAGGTGTTGTCGGGGTCGTTGCCCGTCTCCGCGAGGGCCTTCATCATCCCGTTCATGGTGCCGAAGTCGCCGCATCCCGGGCACCACGTCGGCTGCTTGTCGGACTTGAAATCGGTGAATCGAATGTCTGAGCTCATTGGTTACGCCTCCGCCCCCTCCGCGAGGGTCGCTTTGATCTCCGCTGCGAGTTCGTCGGCCTTGAATCGCACGCCGTTGTACTTGTTCACGCGGTCGACGCGCGCGAGCACGTCGTGCTCGACCAGGTCCGCGAACTGCCCCTGTTCGTTGCACTCGACGACGACGACGTTCTCCGCGGCCTCGACGTCGTCGGTGAGGTCCGGCCGCGGGAAGACGTACGGCACCGAGAGCACCCGCACGTCGAGCCCCTCGTCGTCGAGCATCTCGACCGCCTCGGCGAGCGCGCCCTCGTTCGACCCCCACGTGATCACGAGCGTGTCGGCGTCCGCGTCGCCGAACTCGCGCGGGCTCCAGTCCTCGCGCTCGCGGGCCGTCTCGACTTTCTGGTTGCGCTTGTCGACCTGTGCGACGCGCATCTCGGTGTCCTCGGTCCGGCGGCCCTGCTCGTCGTGTTCGAGCCCGGTGGACATGTGCGCGCCGTCGGCGGTGCCGGGGAACGCCCGCGGCGACACCCCGTCGTCGGTGATCTCGTGGGGCTGGAAGCCGCCGGAGTCGCTCATGTGGTCGTCGATGTCGGCCTCGTCGACGACGAAGCCGCGGTCGACCTCGACCGCGTCCATGTCGAACGTGTCCGGGGAGAACGTCTGCTCGGTGACCGCCATCGAGAGGTCGGCGGTGAGGTAGACGGGGAGCTGGTACTTCTCGGCGAGGTTGAACGCCTCGACCGTCTTCCAGAAGCACTCGTCGATGGTCGTCGGCGCGAGCACGAACCGCGGCACCTCGCCGTGGCCGCCGTACAGCATCTGGTTCAAGTCGCCCTGCTCCTGTTTCGTCGGCATCCCGGTCGAGGGGCCGGAGCGCATCACGTTACAGATGACGAGCGGCGTCTCCGAGGTGGCGATGAGCCCGAACGTCTCCGTCATCAGGTCGATCCCGGGCCCGGAGGTCGCGGTCATCGACCGCGCGCCCCCGCGGGCCGCGCCGAGCGCCATGTTGATCGCCGAGAGCTCGTCTTCGGCCTGCACGACGTGGCCGCCGTAGCGCTCGATCCGGCCGGTGAGGTACGTCATCACGTCGGTCGCGGGCGTGATCGGGTAGCCGGCGTAGAAGCGGCAGCCGGCGGCGATGGCGCCCATGCCGATGGCCTCGTCGCCGTTGAGGAGGACGTAGTCCTCGTCGGTGGTCTCTAAGTCGTAGTCGAACTCGTGGTCGTACTCCTCGCCAACGTACGACCGCCCCGCGCGGGCGGCCTCCTTGTTGTTGTCGACGAGCTTCTGGCCCTTGTCCGCGAATCGCTTCTCCAGGGCGGAGTCGAGGTTCTCGATGGGGAAATCGGCGACCTCGCAGGCCGCGCCGAGCGCGACGACGTTCCGCATGATCGCCCCGCCGGCCTCCTCGGCGAGCCGCTTGAGCGGGACGTCGATCCCGGTCATCTCCCCGGGGATCTCGACGTCCTGCATCGTGGTCCGCTCGCCGTCGTAGATGATCACCGACCCCTCGTGGAGCTCGTCGAGGTTCTCCTCGATGGTCCGGGGGGTCAACGCGATGAGCACGTCGAGCCGGTCAACGACGCTCTGTACCTTGTCGACGGAGGTTCGCACCTTATAGGCGGTGTAACCGCCACGGATCCGCGAGGCGAAGTCCTTCGACGTGAACACGTGTCGACCCGCCCGAGAGAGCGCTTGCGCGAAGATCTTCCCGGTCGAGTCGATGCCGTCGCCGGCCTCCCCGCCGACGGCCCAGTTGAAGTCCGCAGCCATGCTATGTCGCAGTTTTCGCCGGACTCATCAAAAGACTTCTGGAAGGAGCTACCAGCGGCTTTTCAAACATTCGTCCATATTTAATCGTATATATGGATATACAACAAAAAATTCCTATCTAAAACCGTCTCAGGTGGACGATCGTTTTCCATTTTTCCTCACGATCGACCCTCTGCGTCGCAGTCGGTTTTCGACGTTCGTCGAATCCCGAGCGCCCGTCACCGGCCGGTCGTCTCAGACGCGGGCAACACCGACGCGGACGGGAACACGTTTGTGTCCGCCGACCGGATCTGTCGTATGGACACGACAGCGACGGTCAGCGCGGTCGAGGCGGTCGGCCGCGACACGTACGCCCTCCGGTTCGACGCGCCGGACGGGTTCGCCGCCGAACCCGGTCAGTTCGTCAGGCTCGGCACCGAGATCGACGGCGAGTCGGTCGCCCGCTTCTACACCCTCTCGTCGCCCACGGTCGGGGACAGCTTCGAGGTCACGGTCGGCATCGATCCCGAGGAGGGCGGCGAGTTCTCCGCGTTCCTCGCCGACGCGGAGGCGGGCACGGAGATGACGCTCTCGGGCCCGTTCGGCGACCAGCACTACGACGGCGAGCCGCGAGCGGTCGTGATCGCGGGCGGCCCGGGCGTCGGCCCGGCGGTCGCCATCGCGGAGCGCGCGCTCGACGACGGCGCGGAGGCCGCGGTCGTCTACCGCGACGACGACGTGTCGCACGCGGACCGCCTGGACCGGCTGAAGGAGCGCGGCGCCGCGATCCACCTCCTCGACGCCGACGAGGAACTCGACGACGCGGTCGCCGAGGCGCTGACGGGCGTCGACGGCGAGACCGTCTTCGTGTACGGCTTCGCCGATTTGGTGGCCGACGCCGAGGCCGCAATCGACGCCGCCGGCGGCGACGCGGACGCCGCGAAGATCGAGAACTTCGGCTAGACGCGGTTCGGTACGTTTCGGTTGAACGTTACTGAATCGCTGGTCGGGGATCGACGGAGAACACCGCCAAAGCCCCAGGCGCGAGGCGGGCGCACGCTCGCTGCGCTCCTCAGTCGTTCGCTGCGCTCACTCCTTACGGTGCTTGCGTCGCCTCCGCCCGCCTCGCGCCTGCCCCTTTGAATCCCACCCGTCCGCACCGTCCCGCACCTCAACCTCCCCAGCCTCGTCAGTCGCCCTCCGCGTCGCTCCGGGCGACTGACTCCCTCGCGCGTGCTGCTCGGCCGCCAGGCGGCCTCGCAGGCACGCGCCGACCGCGATCCGCCGCGGATCAGTCTCCGAAGTAGTCCGCCAGCCGCTCCGCGGCCTCCACGGCGCGGGGGGTGACGAGGGCGAACCGGATCCACTCGTCGCGCGCGCTGCCGAACGCCTCGCCGGGCATCCCGGCGACGCCGGCCTCGTCGACTAACCGCTTCACGTTCGCCATCGTCCCGGGGAAGCCCTCGAAGCGCGCCAGCACGTAGAAGGCGCCCTCGGGGCGGCTGTACTCCGCGCCGGCCGCGTCGAGCGCGTCGGTGAACGCGTCCGCCCGGTCCGCCAGCAGCTCGCGGGCCTCCGCGTAGTACTCGGGCGGCGTCTCCGCGAGCGCGTGGTGGACCGCGTACTGCGACGGCCGGGGGCCCGCGACGTTCACGAGCATGTGCCGCGTCTTCGCGTCGCCGACGTGGCCCGCCGGGAGTATCCCGTACCCCACTCTGAAGCCCGTGACCGCCATCGACTTCGAGAAGCCGCTGGTGACGATCACGCGGTCGGAGTCCAGCGTCAGCGCCGACTCGAAGCGGCCGGTCTGGTCGAAGTGGTCGTACACCTCGTCGACGAGGACGAGGGCGTCTACCGCGTGCGCGATCTCGACGACCTCGCGAACCGCGTCGAGGTCGTACACGGCTCCCGTGGGGTTGTTCGGCGTGTTCAAAACGATCAGCGCGGTGTCCGCGCTCGCGGCCTCGCGGATCGCCGCGACGTCGAGGCCGCCGTCGCGCTCGGTCGGGACGAGCGCCGCCTCGCCGCCGAGCATGTCCACCTTCCCGGGGTAGTACGGGTAGACCGGATCGAGGAGGACGGCCTCGTCGCCGGCGTCCCGATCGAACGCGCGCGCCATCGCGAGATAGTTCGCCTCGCCGGTCCCGTTCGTGACGACGACGCGGTCGACGTCGACGCTCCGCCGCTCGGCGATCGCCTCCCGGAGCTCCAGCAGGCCCTCGCTCGGCGGGTACTGGAAGGCGTCCGGAGGGAGGTCGGCGTACTCGCGGAGCGCCTCCCGCAGCGCGGCGGGCGGCTCCCAGTCGGGGTTGCCGCTCACCATGTCGATGACGTCGCGGTCGGCCGCGGCCGCGTACTGCATCACGTGGAAGAACTTCGGCTCCTCGTACTCCATACCGACCGCTGGGCGGCGTCCGCCGTGGCTCTTTCGACCGGCGGCGCGCCCGAGTCAAACGGACGGCGCGCTCGCGCGACCGGCTGGACCGCCCTCCGCCGGTCGCCCGAATCCGGAGGTTTCACTTACGGCCCCAGCCACCCGGTGGTATGAACAAACGCGGCCACGTCCTCAACGCCTTGCTGCTCGCGCTCGGACTCGGCTTCGTCATCGAGCCCGGGCTCGACATGGCCACGGCGCGGACCACCGCCCAGATCACCGTGCCGATCGTGCTGGGGGCGCTGTTCCCCGACGTCGACACCGCGTTCGGTCGCCACCGGAAGACCCTCCACAGCCTCCCGGTGCTCGCCGTCTTCGTCGCGTACCCGATCGTCTTCGGGAACCTCCAGTACGTCTGGATCGGCGTGTTGACCCACTACCTCCTCGACGTCGTCGGGAGCCGCCGGGGGATCGCGCTGTTCCACCCGCTGTCGGACACGGAGTACGGCCTCCCCTCCGGCGTGACGACGAGCAGCAAGTACGCCGACCTCGTCACCGTCGTCATCACGGCGCTGGAGTTGGCGGCGTTCTGGGCGCTCCACACCTACGTCGTGACGCTCGACCTCGATCTCTCGGCGGCCGCCTCGGAGGCGGCGGCGGGGCTCGGCGTCTGAGGCGTCTCACTTCTCTGCGATCGCGGAACGGCGGCCGCGTCACTTCGGTCGGTAGTCCGAGAGCGTCCCGGAGTAGACGCTCACGTCGTTGAACCGACCCTCGTACACGACGTTCGTCGGCAGGGTCGGCTCGTCGCCGGAGAGGAACAGCCGGTCGAGCTTCTCCCAGGTGTTCTCGTAGCCGAGGTGCGCGAACTCGAGGAGCCCGCGGAGCTGGTGGCGGACCCCGCCGCGGTGGACCACTGTCCGGGGACGCTCTTGTCGGAAGGCGTCGACGACCGCGTCGGCGTCGTCGAAGTCGCCCTCGAATTCGGTCCACGCCTCGCCGACGGTGCCGGGGAGGTGCGCGTACGAGGAGCCGAACCCGGGCTGATCGGTCACCTCCGCGATCCGTCGCGTCCGGCCGTTCTGGTGCGGGAGGAGCTTGGTGTTGTACGTCTCCACCGCGGCGAGCCGCTCGGCGTGCGCCGCGATCTCCGGCCGAGTCAGCGAGATGGTGGCGAAGCCGGGGTGGGGGACGAGCACGACGGCGTCCTGCCGCTCGAACTCGGCCATCGCCGCCTCGAAGGTGATGTAGTCGGGAACCGGCTCCTCCAGCCCGAGGACGAGGAGGTGCCGGCGGTTCCCCCAGTCGCCGGTGAACACCTCGCGAGCCGGGACGATCGTCAGGTCGTCGTCGGCGTACCGACCCGCGCGCTCTTGGACCGTCCGGAGCCGGGTGAAGTGTGGCGCGTACACGAGCGCGTCGATCCCCCGCTCCTTCGCGAGGGCCACGACGTCGTCGTCGAGCACCTTCACGTGGGCGTCGACGCGCGTTCTCGATCGGGTCACGAATGCACGATATGCGTCCCCGAGCAAAGGGGTATCGTTCGACGGCGAGCGGATCCGGTTCCGGCGCGGGGTACAGCGAGCGCGTCCGACGCCGACGCTCCCGGGCGGCGCCGACGACCCGTCGCCGCCGGGGGAAACGGTTAATCCCCCGCGGGAGCGACGGGAACACATGCCCCGCTGGACGTGCGGAATCGACGGCTGTGACGCCGCCTTCGACGACGTTGAGTCGGCCATCGTCCACCAGACCGACGGCCACCAGCGCCACGAGTGCAAGGTGTGCGGCACGATCGTCCCGGACGGCTACTTCGCGATCCGACACGCGTTCGACGAGCACACCCGCGCCGAGTTCGTCCGCGCCTACGACGCCGACTCCGCGGCCGTCCGTCGCCGCGAGGAGATCAAACGGGAGATCGAGCGCGAGGCCGACCTCCAGCGCGTCGTCGACGAGCTGGACCGCGGGGTCTGACCGCCGCGGGTCACTCCTTACAACACCCGCTTCCCGAACGCGCTCGCCGCCAGCTCCGTCGCGAGCTCGGCCGTCTCGTTGTGCTGGTCCAGCGTCGGGTTCACCTCGACGAGCTCCATCGACCGGAGGCTGCCGGCCTCGTCGACGATCTCCATCGCGCTGTGGGCCTCACGGTAGGTCACCCCGCCGCGGACCGGCGTCCCGACCCCGGGCGCCTCGTTGGGATCGAGCCAGTCGAGGTCGAGGCTGACGTGGACGCCGTCGACGCCGTCGCCCGCGGTCGCCATCGCCTCCTCGGTGACGTCGGTGATCCCGCGCTCGTCGATGTCGGACATCGTGTACGCCGCGAAGCCGTGCTCGCGGATGACCTCGACCTCCGACTCGTCGACGGAGCGGAGCCCGACGAGCGCGACGTTCTCCGGGGTGAGCCCGGGCGCGTTCGCCCACTCCGACCCCGCGAACTCGTCGAAGCCGAGCGCGGCCGCGAGCGGCATCCCGTGGACGTTGCCCGAGGGGGTCGTCGAGGGCGTGTTGAGATCGGCGTGAGCGTCGAACCACACGGCCCCGATGTCGGCGTCGCGCGCGGACCCCGCGAGCGACCCGATGGCGATCGAGTGGTCGCCGCCGAGCGCGAGCGGGACGGCGCCGTCGGCGAGCGTTCCGCCCACTTCGTCCGCGAGGCGCCGGCAGACGTCGGCCGTCTCCCCGAGGAACTTCGCTTTCCCCCCGCTCGGGGCGTCCGCGTCCGGGTCGCGCTCCTCCGCGCGCGGGACCGCGAGGTCGCCGGCGTCGACGGTCTCGACGCCCGCGCTCGCGAGTTGGTCGGCGAGCCCGCCGTACCGGATGGCCGACGGTCCCATGTCCACGCCGCGTCGGTTCGCCCCGTAGTCGGTCGGCGCGCCGATGATCCTGACGGTGGTCATACCAGTGGACGCGGCGTCCCGGCGCTTGAATGGCGGGGGTCCAGCCGGACCGACCGCCGGACGCGATCGCACACGGTTTTGTCGCCGCGTCCCGATCGTCGGGTATGAGCGGCACCGACGGCGGTTCCGGCGCTGTCGACGAGGGCGACGGCAGTTCCGCCGCCGCCGACGAGGACGACGCCGGAAGCGACGCCGCCGACGAGCCACCTCCCGAGTTCGACCCCGCCGACGTCAGCGGCAGCGACATCGAACCGATCGGCGGCATGATCGCCGTGGCCTTCACCGGGGCGGTGATCGGCCTCGTCGGCGCCGGGATCGCCCTGTTCGTGAGCGACCTCGGACTGGCCCTGATCGGGGTCGGCGTCGTCGTCGCGCTCTCGAGCCCGCTCGCGTACGTCCGGCTGCGCAGACGGTACGGGTCGTAGCCGTCGACGTACGGATCGTAGCCGTCGACGTATGGATCGTAGCCGTCGACGGCGCGGATCGGCGGATCTCGCACGATCGTTTATAATGGGCTTCCATCGCATTTAAGCGGTGCCGCAATCTATTCGCGACCATGTCATCGATCGAGCTCACGTCGAGTCAGAAAAGCATCCTCACGGCCCTCATCAACCTGTACGGGGAACAGGAAGACGCCGTCAAGGGCGAGGCGATCGCCGAGGAAGTCGACCGCAACCCCGGCACGATCCGCAACCAGATGCAGAGCCTGAAAGCGCTCCAGCTGGTCGAGGGCGTCCCCGGTCCGAAGGGCGGCTACAAGCCAACCTCGAACGCGTACGAGGCGCTCGACATCCAGCGCATGGACGAGCCGGCCGACGTCCCGATCTTCCACGAGGGCGAGGAGGTAACGGGCGTCAACGTCGACGGGATCGACCTCTCCAGCGTTCACCACCCCGAGCTCTGCCGCGCCGAGATCCACGTCCAGGGCTCCGTCCGGAGCTTCCACGAGGGCGACTCAGTCACCGTCGGCCCCACGCCGCTCTCGAAGCTCGTCATCGACGGAACCGTCGACGGGAAAGACGACACCGCGAACATCCTCATCCTCCGCATCGACGACATGCGCGCCCCCGACGAGCCCGCCGAGCACTGACGACCGCCGAAATCAACGGTCTCGCCGGCGACACCTCTCTTCCGCTCTCACACTCGACCCGCCGACGGCCAGAGCGCCGCCGCTGTCGAAGTCGAAAGCCGGTGACCGCGAAAAGCCGCTTCGACCGGTGTCGTGACCGCCGAGCCTACGTCGTGACCGCCGGGCCTACGTCGTGACCGCCGAGCCTACATGTCGCCGAACGCGCTCACGCCGCGCCCGGGCGAGGAGACCTTCGAGATCCACCGCACCGCGATGGACTTCTTCAGCAGCTTCGCCGGGGTGCCGCCGAACGTCTTGATCGGCATCCCGACCACGTCGTGAGCGACCGCCTTCTCGCCGACGGAGATGACGGTCCCCTTGTCCGAGTGCTCCCACGACTGGAGGGGCGCGCCGCGGGCGGCCCGCGCGAGGTTCTCGCCGGCGACCTCGGCGGCCTGCCAGGCGGCCTGCGCGGTCGGCGGCGCCACGTCGTCGTCGCCCTGCTCGACGAGGGCGGTGTCGCCGATGGCGAACACGCGGTCGTCGCTGGTGGTGAAGTCGGAGGCGGCGTGGACCCGGTTGGAGCGCTCGTCCTTCTCGACCTCGACGTTCTCCAGCTCCGGCTGGCCCGTGATCCCGCCGGTCCAGACTAAGACGTCGTGGGCGAGCTCCTCGGCCTCCTCGTCCCCGCCGCCGCCGAGGTAGACCGCGTCCTCGTCGGCCTTCGAGATGAAGTCGCCGGTGAGGATCTCCACGTCGGCGTCCTCCAGCCGCTGGCGGAGCGCGCCCTGAAGCTGGGCGTCGTTTCCGGGGAAGACCTCGTCGAGCCCCTCGACGAGCGTGATGTTGATGGGGGCGCGGTGCTTGTCGCGGTACTCCGCGATCTCGCCCGCGGTCTGGATACCGGAGAGCCCGGCACCGCCGACGATGACCTCGACGGGGTCGGACCGGGTCGCCTCGGCCGCGGCCGACCGCACGTCCTCGTGGATCGCCTTCGCGTCGTCGAGGCTCTTGAGCTGGTGGGAGTGCTCTTTCAGGCCGTCGATGCCGAAGAAGGCGGTCGTGGAGCCGACGCCGAGCAGCAGGTAGTCGTAGTCGACGGTCGTCCCGTCGTCCGTCTCGACGACGCGCTCGTCGGTGTCGACGTTGACGACCCGCCCCTGCACGAACTCCGACTCGGGCGATTTGATCTCGTCGACCGGGATGGTGATCTTGTCCGCGACCGAGGGGTTGCGGATGGCCCGGTGGACCTCGTGGAGAACGAGATGGTAGTCGTGCTCCGAGACCCACGTGAGCTCCGCCTCGCCTTCGCCGACCTCGTCTTCGAACGCCTTCACCGCACCCGCCCCGGCGTAGCCGGAGCCGACGACGACGACCTGTGTACTCATGCCTATCGTTCCGCAGTGCGCGGGTAAAGTCGCTTTGGAACGTCCGTGAGGGCGACGAGACCGGGGGACTGCTTTCCGGTCTACAGCGAGAGCCCGGCGTGCCAGCGGTCGGCGCTCGCCTCCCGCTTGACCTCGTCCATACGCGCGAGGAGCTTCACGGCGAGGCTCGCGGTCTCGGCCGCTCGCGACTCGCCTTCCGTGCGGAACTCGCCGGTCACGCGGTTCGCGTACACCGAACAGACCGCGCCGGCGCGGAGCCCGTACACGTTCGCGATCGTGAGGATCGCCGACGCCTCCATCTCGATGTTCTTCACGTTCGCGTCCCGCAACTCGGCGACCAGCTCGTCTGAGCCGGCGGCCTCGAACCCCTCGAAGCCGGGACGGCCCTGGCCGGCGTAGAAGGAGTCGGCGCTCATCGTCACGCCGGTGTGGTAGTCGTGGCCCAGCCGCTCCGCGGCGGCGACGAGCGCCGAGACGACCTCCCCGTCGGCGGCGGCCGGGTAGTCCTCGCGGACGTACTCGTCGCTCGTCCCCTCCTGCCGGACCGCACCGGTCGTGATCACGAGGTCGCCGACGTCCATCCCGGGCTGGATCGCGCCGCAGGAGCCGACTCGAATGAACGTGTCCACGCCCACCCGGGCGAGCTCCTCGACGGCGATGGCGGCCGACGGCGAGCCGATCCCCGTCGACGTCACCGAGATCGGCGCGCCGTCGTAGCTGCCCGTCGCGGTGCGGTACTCGCGGTGGTGCGCGACCTCGTCGTGGTCGTCCCACAGCGTCGTGACCTTGTCGACGCGCTCGGGGTTGCCGGGGAGGAGCACGGCGTCGGCGACGTCGTCTGGCCCCACCTCGACGTGGTAGCCGGCCTCGTCGTTGGGGTCCTCGCTGTCGCCCGCGGCGCCGTCGCCGCCGGCGGCGCCGTCGGCGGAGGTCTCGCTTTCGTCGGTCATGTCTCCGCCCTTCGGCGAGCCGTTTAAAAGTAGTTCCGTCTCGCGATCCGCCGCCCGGCGGCTCGGCCTCCTCTCCGCCCTCAGACGTCCCTCGCGTCGTCGAGCGTTCCCTCCGAGATCGTGTTCGGGAGCAGCTCGCCGAGCGTGTACGCGCTCGTCTCGCCGTCGCCCTCGTCGCAGACGACGACGAGGTGGTCGGCCGCGAACTCCGCGAGCGTCTGCCGGCACATCCCGCAGGGGGTGACGCCGTCTCGCACCCCGGACGTGACGGCGATCCGGTCGAACTCGCGGTGGCCGTTCTTCACCGCCTCCGCGAGCGCGACCTCCTCGGCGTGGAGGCTGTTGGAGTAGTTCGCGTTCTCGATGTTACAGCCGGTGTAGACGGTCCCGTCGGCGGTTCGGAGCGCGGCGCCGACGCGGTACTCGGAGTACGGGACGTGCGCGTCGTCGAGCGCGTCGCGCGCGGCCTCGATCAGGTCCATATCCGGTCGTCGGCCGGCGGGGCGATAAGCGGTCGGGGTCGCGGCCGCGCTCCGGGTGCGCCCTCGACGCGGATCACCGCCCGGTGTCGTACTTATACGTCGCCGACTCGGGATCGATCCCGAAGTCCTCGGGGGACTCCGTCTCGTCGCCGTCGGCCGACTCCGCCGGCTCGGCCTCCTTGAACGCCTCGCGGAAGCGGTCCGGCATCTCGAACGCGTCGACCGGGAGCCGCAGGCCGACGACGCCGCCGCCGAGGAACTCTCGCTTCTCGTCGAGCCGGTCGGAGAGCGCCGGCGGGAGCTCGTCGGTGTCGACCTCCTCGAAGCCGAACTGGGTCAGGTAGGCGGGCTGATCGGTGAGGACGTACACCGTCTCGAACCCGTCCGCGGCCGCGGTGTCGACGAGGCGCTCGACCACGTGCGCGCCGACGCCACGACCGCGCCACTCGGGGAGCACGCCGATCCCGGTGAGCTCGATCCGGTTCTCCTCGCCCTCGTCGCCGCGGTGGAGCCGGAGCCGACCGAACCCGGCTCGGTCGCCCGACTCCTGGTCGACCGCGATCACGTAGTCCCGCGAACGGAAGGCGACGTCGTCGAGCCCGAGCCGCTCGATCGCGTCCAGTAACCACGCCTCGTCACGGTTTTTGGCGTCGCGGACGTACATACTCTCATGTACGGGGGCCGACGTAAAAACGGTTCCCCGGCCGACGTCGGCGACCGCGGCGGCGCGTGGAGGCCAGCCGGCCGCGCTCGCCGCCCCCGCGCTCAGATACCCTGTCCCATCAGGTGGCTGCGCAGCACGTCAGGCGTCTTGAGCCCGGCGTCGCTGTTGACCAGCACGACCGTCTCGTCGCCGTCGAAGAATCCGTCCTCCTTGAGCGCCCAGGCGCCGGCGGGCGCGGCGCCGCCGGTAGCGCCCATCTCCATGACCTCATTCTGGGCGACGGCGACCGCGCTCGCGAGCACGTCCTCGTCCTCGACGCCGACCGCCGTCCCGCCGCTCTCCGTGACCGCCTCGACCGCGGCCGCGCCGCCCGCGGGGTCGGCGATCTCCAGCTCGCCGCAGATCGTGTCGGGCGTCTCCCACGGCTCCGGTTCGTCGAGGCCGCGCTCGACCGCCGCCGCGATCGGCGCGCAGCCCGCCGCCTGCGCGGCGACGAGTCGCGGGACCGCGTCGACCGCGCCGATCCGCTCCAGCTCGGTGAACCCTTTATAAACGGCCGCGATCACTTCGCCGGAGCCAGTCGGGACGACCACGACGTCGGGCGCGTCGCCGAGATCGGCGACCAGCTCGAACGCGAGCGTCTTGGCGCCGTCGTGGCGGTACGGCGTCGCGAACTCGCCGAGGTCGGTGTAGTCGGTCTCCAGCTGCTCGTCGACCGCCGCGGCCGCCGCGGGGAACCGGCCGCCGACCACGCGCATGTCGCCGCCGTGGACGTTCGTCATCGCCTTGTTCGAGAACGCGCACCGCGAGGGGACGAACGCGTACGAGCGCAGGTCGGCCCGGCCCGCGTACGCCGCCATCGACTGCCCGGCGTTGCCCGGGCTCGCGCACGCGAGCGGTTCGACGTCGGCGCCCTCGGCCGCCCGCGCCGCGACCGCGGTGAGCGCGACCGAGAGGCCGCGGTCGAGCACGGTCCCCGTGGGGTTCCGCCCCTCGTCTTTGACGTACACCGAATCGACGTCGAGCTCGTCGGCGAGCCGATCGGTCGGGACGAGCGGCGTCGCGCCCTCGCCGGCCGAGATCGCCGTCTCGGCCGGGAACGGGAGCAGCGCGTCGAAGCGCCAGTGGCCGCGCCCTGCGCCCGCCGGGCCGTCCTCGGGCGACCCCAACAGCGCCTCCGGGTCGACCGCGTCGTAGTCGTAGGCGGGGTCGAGCCCGCGCGCCTGCTCCTCGGCCGACACCGCCGTCGGGTCCGCGGTCTCGTGAACGCGGCCAGACGCGCGACTCTTCAGCCCGCGGAACGCCGTCGTCGTCTCCGTCGACTCCATACGCACCCTTGCGGCGGCGGCGACTAATCGCTTCTCACTCGACGCGCGGACGGGCGCGACGTCGCCGATTCGGAGCCGGTCTCTGCGGTCCGTCGGTCGGATCCGATCCGTACCGATCCGTGACTGTTGCTGAGAGGAACATATAAACTATTGTATTAGAAACATGTTCTATGACCATCCTCGTCGACTTCGGCATCTCGGTCGACCGCTTCGAGCTCGGCGGCTTCGTCGCCGACCTCGCGCTGGAGGCCGAGCTCGAACGCATCGTTCCGACCGGCGACCGCGTGATACCGTACGTGTGGGTCACCGGGGAGTCGGCGACGTTGGACTCGCTCACCGAGTCGCTAGAGGCCAGCGACAAGACGCGTTCGGTCGCCGTGCTCGACGAGCTGCTGATCGACGGCGCCGAGGAACGCCAGCGCCTCTACCGCGTCGAGTGGGTGACCGACGAGCTCGACGTCGTCAAAGGCATCGTCGACGCCGACGGCGCGGTGCTCGAAGGCAAGAGCACGAACGACTTCTGGCGGCTGCGGCTCCGGTTTCCCGACCATCAGAACGTCGCCGAGTTCTACCAGTACCTCGCCGACAACGACATCACGGAGTTCAGGATCGACAGCATCTACGAGCTGGAACAACGGTCCGACCGGGGGTCGAAGCCCTGGACGCCGGAGCAGCGCGAAGCGCTCTCCGCCGCCGCGGAGCGGGGCTACTTCGACGTTCCGCGCGACGCGAGTTTAGAGGAGATCGGAGCGGCTCTCGGGATCACCCAACAGGCCGCCTCGGAGCGCGTCCGGCGCGGGGTGCGAAACGTCGTCCACGACGCGTTGGACCTCCCGGACGCGCGTCGGAATCGCGGCTAATTAAGTATATAAAAGCGGCTTGTACGTGAAAGCCACCGACAGGGTACGGTTTGATTCGACTCCGCGACAGATCAACGAGCACTGATGACTTGGCGGCCATCTGCCATATCGACCGCGACCGCGGGAGCCGCCGCGATCGCGAACGAGACGACGACTTCCGGGTCGGGACCGCGACGGAGGTCGATCACACGAGCTTCGATTACCGAAGGACCGCGACCGTCAGCCGAGAGGGCAGGCGGCCGCGCCCGGTGCACATGAGCGGTCGAGACCCGTCGGGGTCGGAGCCGGGTCCCGACGCGCGGGCGGGGCGATGCACCCACTGCGGCGCTCCCGCCTTCGGCCGCGTTTCGCTCGTCTTCGAGGCGGACTCCGGCTCCAGAGAGCTCGACCTGCGGCTCTGTGACCGGTGCGTGGATTCGTTCACCGCGGAACCGGACGTCCGGCTGGCGGTGTGACCGACGCGCGGTGTGACCGACGCGGTCCGGAGCGCGCGACGGCCCGGTTCCCGCCCCGCCGGCGCGACTCGCCGGTCGGCACTCGCCGGGTCGCGTCCGACTCGCCGCCGCTTATAAGCTCTCGACCCGAATCGGGCGTATGGACGGAGACGCCACCGTCGTCGGCGGCGGGCTCGCCGGGCTCGTCGCGGCGACCCGCCTCGGCGAGCCGGG
>NZ_NHPF01000076.1:0-71782 GCF_002252925.1 Halorubrum sp. Ea8 | reverse complement strand
CGACCCCGAGACCGACGAGTACGTGCTGAACGGCGAGAAGCAGTGGATCACGAACGGGAAGCGGGGCGGCGTGGCGATCGTCTTCGCGAGGGCCGACGCCGGTGAGCCGGACTCGATCACTCAGTTCCTCGTCCCGGCCGACGCGGAGGGGTTCGAGGTCGGGAGGAAAGAGGAGAAGCTCGGACTCCGCGCCTCCGACACGACCGGGATCAGCTTCGACGGCTGTCGGGTCCCGGCGGAGAACCGGCTCACCGAGGAGGGGAAGGGGCTCTCGGCCGCGTTCCGGACCCTGACCGGCGGCCGGATCGGGATCGCGGCGCAGGCGGTCGGCGTCGCGCAGGCCGCGCTCGACGAGGCGACGTCGTACGCCGCCGAGCGCGAGCAGTTCGGCGAGCCGATCGCCGAGATACAGACGATCCGTCACAAGCTCGCGGAGATGGCGACGGACGTCTCCGCGGCCCGCCTGCTCGTGCGCGAGGCGTGCCGGCAGGCCGAGGCGGGCGAGGACAACCGCGTCGCGGCCTCGAAGGCGAAGTACCGCGCCAGCGAAGCGGCGATGTCGGTGACCAACGAGGCGGTCCAGATCCACGGCGGCTACGGCTACACGACCGACTTCGACGTGGAGCGGCTCTACCGCGACGCGAAGATCACGGAGATCTACGAGGGGACCACGGAGATCCAGAAGACGATCATCGCGCGGGGGATGTTGGGCAAATGACGGGTGACGAGCCGGCGACCGGCGACGGCGGACCGACCGGTCCCGCGGGATACGACGCCGTCGTCTACGACCTCGACGGGACGCTCGTCGAGCTCGCGGTCGACTGGGGGACGGTGGCGTCGTCCGTGCTCGACGTGTACTCCAAGCACGCGGTCAAGCCGCCGACGAGGGATCTCTGGGGCCTGCTGGAGGCGTCGGACGAGTACGGGATTCGGGAGCCGGTAGAGGAGGCGATCGGGCTCCACGAGCGGGCCGGCGCGCGCGACTCGACGCTGCTCCCGCTCGGCGAGCGACTGGTCGAGGGAGCGGGCGATCGGCCGAGCACGCCGCCGGCCGGCGTCTGCTCGCTCAACTGCGAGGAGGCGTGCCGGGTCGCCGTCGACACGCACGGGCTCGGCGACGCCCTCGATCCGGACGCGATCGTCGGCCGCGACACCGTCGGGACGCACAAACCGGAGCCGGAGTCGCTGCTCGCGGCGGTCGAGCGCCTCGGCGCGGCGCCGGGGGACGCGCTGTTCGTCGGCGACTCGCCGCGCGACGCGGAGGCGGCGGAGCGCGCCGGCGTCGCGTTCGCGTGGGCGGCGGACCTGATCTAGCTCCCGGCGCCCTCGCTCGCGCGATCGCGTTCGTCGTCCTCGGCGGCGTCACCGTCGTCCTCGGCGGCGTCACCGTCGTCCTCGGCGATTCTCACTCCACCCTCGGCGTCATCGTCGTCTCCCGCCACCCCGCCGTCGCCGGCGCTTTCCACTTCACTCTCGGCGTCCGCGTCGTCTCTCGTCACGCCGCCGTCGCCGGCGTCGGTGCGGCGCGCGTAGAGCGCGACGGCGACGGCGGTCAGGAACCAGATCGGCGCGCCGACGCGGACCGCGAAGGCGGCGCGGGCCCCCCACGACTCGAGGGTGACGAACGCGGAGAGGACCGCGACGACCGGAGCGCCGACGACGATCGTGAGCACGAACGTCGTCTGCATCACCCAACCGTAGTCGACCCCCTCGAACTCGGCCCGCTCGACAGGTTGCACGCCTCCGCCTCGGGCGCCGAGTGGCAAATCGGTGGCGGTCGCCGGGCGGGAGCGACGCGAGAGAGACGGGCGGCGCCGACGCGTCGGGTTTCCGGATCCCGGCGATTTTAACCGGTCGCGCGGGTGAGTTCGGGTATGACCACGACGCGGGGACTCCGGGACCGCGAGGCGCCGATCACGATGCTGACCGCGTACGACGCCCCTTCCGCCGCGGTCGTCGACGAGGCCGGCGTCGACGTCATCCTCGTCGGCGACAGCATGGGCAACGCCGTCCTCGGCTACGACTCCACGCTCCCCGTGACGCTCGACGAGATCGCGAGCCGGACCGCGGCGGTCGCCCGCGCGACGGCGGACGCCCTCGTCGTCGCCGACATGCCCTTCCTCTCGTTCGGCGTCGAGCCGGCCGAGTCCGTGCGTAACGCCGGCCGGCTGCTGAAGGAGGCCGACGCCGACGCGGTGAAGATCGAGAGCGGCCCACACACCGTCGAGATGACGCGGCGCATGACCGAAGTCGGGATCCCGGTGATGGCGCACCTCGGCTTGACCCCCCAGCACGTCAACCGACTCGGCGGCTACGCCAGACAGGGGACCGATCAGGACGCCGCCGAGGAGATCGTCGACCTCGCCGGCGCGCACGCCGAGGCCGGCGCGTTCGCGCTCGTGTTAGAACACGTCCCCGCGAACCTCGCGGGGGCCGTCACGGAGGCGCTCGAGGTCCCGACGATCGGGATCGGCGCGGGCCCCGACTGCGACGGGCAGGTGCTCGTGATCAACGACGCGGTCGGGCTCGGCGACTGGTCGCCGCCCTTCTCCCGGCAGTTCGGCGACGTGCGCGGCGAGATGCTCGACGCGGTCACGGCGTACCGCGAGGCGGTCGAGAGCGGCGAGTTCCCGGCCGAGGAGCACTGGCACGTCGAGGAGGAGCTCGACGACCTGTACTGAGTCGGATATTTATAAGCGAACGGCGGCGATGCGGAGAAGACCTCCAAAGCCCCAGTCGCTCGGATTTACATGACTGGTTCCTTTGTGGTGAACACCTCCAAAGCCCCAGTCGCTCGGATTTACATGACTGGTTCCTTTGTGGTGAACACCTCCAAAGCCCCAGTCGCTCGGATTTACATGACTGGTTCCTTTGTGGTGAACACCTCCAAAGCCCCAGCCGTGAGGCGGGCGCACGCTCGCTGCGCTCCTCGGTCGCTCACTCCGTTCGCTCCCTGCGGTGCTTTCGTCACCTGCGCCCGCCTCACGGCTGCCCCTTTGAGTCCCACCCCGACCGCACCGCAACCGCACCTCACGCCTCCCCAGCCTCGTCGGTGGTCCTTCGCTTCGCTCCGGACCACCGACTCCCTCGCGCGGTGCCGTTCGCGGCCTGCCGGCCGCTCACGGGCACGCGCCACCGCATCCGATTTTATAAGCTATCTTCGCTGCGGCTCGTCGATTTTTAAATACCGCATCGACCTCCGTTTCGAGCGACCTCACGTTCGAAGAGTCGGGTCCCAACGGAGCTACTGAACCGGATCCCACGACGAAACCGTCACACTCGGCGTGGGGTATATACGCGGCAACGGCCTACGTGAACGCGTGACAACCCGGACCATCCGCGCCCGCGACCGGCCGGTGTTCGGCGTCGACGTGCACAGCGGCGACGTTCGCGGCGACGACCCCTCGTACGCCCTCGTCATCCTGGACCCCGTCGACGATGACGACCCGGACGCGCCCGACGCCGACGGGCCGATGGCGCGGGTGACCCGCGACGTGGTGTCGTTCCGGAAGCTCTGCCGGCTGATAGACGACCGCGAGCCGCTGTACGTCGCCACCGACAACGCCTACGAGCTGGCGGCGAACAAGAACGAACTGGTGGGCTTCCTCCGGTCGCTGCCCGACGGCACCAGGCTCGTGCAGGTGACCGGCGCGGAGCGCCCGGAGCCGCTCTCGCGAGTCGCCTCTCGCCACGGGATCCCGTACGGGAAAAAGCCGATGAAGGAGGCGGAGGCGTCGGCCCGGCTGGCCGCCGCCAACGTCGGCCACGAGGTGACCGCGTTCACCGACGAGACGCGGGTGAAGGTGTCCCGCGGTCGATCGACCGGGAAGGGCGGCTGGAGCCAGGACCGCTACACCCGGCGGATCCACGGCAACGTCCGGAAGCGGACGCGACAGGTCCAGTCG
Organism: Halorubrum sp. Ea8; assembly: GCF_002252925.1. Taxonomy (NCBI): domain Archaea; kingdom Methanobacteriati; phylum Methanobacteriota; class Halobacteria; order Halobacteriales; family Haloferacaceae; genus Halorubrum; species Halorubrum sp. Ea8. Next base: position 67,877 of record NZ_NHPF01000076.1, on the reverse strand, counting down.
AAGCTGGAGGACGCGAACCTCGACTTCGAGCGCGACGTGACCGAGAAGTACGGCGGCTACGCGAACGCGACGTTCGCGGTCGAGGCGCGCCCGGAGGACATCCCCGTGTCGAACTCGCGGGCCGGCGACGTGCGCGTCGAGGTCGAGCGCGAGCGCCGCGACGGGATCGAGTACGAGCCGCTCGTGCGGCGGCGCGACCGGGTGATCGTCGGCATCGATCCGGGGACGACGACCGCGGCGGCCGTCGTCGGGCTCGACGGCACCGTCCACGCGCTGTACTCCTCGCGGACCGCCGACACCGCGGAGGTGACCGAGTGGATCATCGAACAGGGCCGCCCGATCATCGTCGCCGCCGACGTGGAGCCGATGCCCGAGACCGTCGAGAAGTTTCGGCGCTCGTTCGACGCCGCCGGGTGGCGACCGACGACGGACCTCCCCGTCGACGAGAAGCTCCACCGGACCCGGGAGGCGGGCTACGACAACGACCACGAGCGCGACGCGCTGGCGGCCGCGCTGTACGCCTACGACGACCACGAGGACCAGTTCGACCGGATCGCGGCGAAGACCCCGCCGCGGCTCGACCGCGAGGCGGTGATCGCGGGCGTCGTCGCCGGCGGCGCCTCGGTGGAGTCGGTCATCGCGGACCTCAGCGAGGACGACGGGGGCGGCGGCGGAGACGGCGGGGACGACGCGGACGAGTCGGACCCCACCGAGCCCGAGCGCACCGAGGAAGAGGAGACGATCCGGCGGCTCCGCGAACGCGTCGACCGGCTGGAGTCCCACGCGGAGTCGCTGGAGGACGACCTCAGCGAGCGCGACGAGCGGATCGCTGAACTGGAGGGGGAGCTGGAGGAGGCGAAACGCGAGGAGCGGATCGAGGCGCGCTCCCGGCGCGCCGTCTCCCGGCTCGAACGCGAGACGGACCGGTTGGAACGCGAGCGCGACGAGGCGCGCGAGGCCGTCGAGGAGCTGGAGGGGAAAGTGGAGACGCTGAAGGAGCTGTGGCGGCTCGACCACTCCAACTTCGACGACGTGGCCGCGGACCGGGGGCTCGTCAGCGTGAAGGCGGTCGAGCAGTTCACGCTCGACGCGCTGGAGGCCGCCGACGAGGCGTACGGGCTGGTCGCCGGCGACGTCGTCTACCTCCGCGACGCCTCCGGCGCGGGCCGCCGGACCGCCGAGCGGCTGGCCGAGACGGACCCGCGAGCGGTGATCCGCGACGGGAACCTCTCCGACGTCGCCGATCAGGTCCTCTTCGACCACGGCGTGCCGGTCGTCCCGGCCGACGCGGTGCCCGTCCGCGAGGTCGACGAGCTGGCGGTCGCGGACGAGGCGACGCTCGAGGCCGCCGTCGACGACTGGGAGCGGCGGGCCGAGCGACGGCGGAAGGCGGAGAAACAGGAGCACCTCGACCGGATCATCTCGGAGCACCGAGCGGGGCGGACGCTGCCGGAGACCGAGGAGTAGCACCGGCGAAGACAAGAGGGCCGTTCCGCGGGAATTTTGCCCGTCACGCGCCGGCGCGCTTCCAGAAGTCATATGTCCGACAACCGCACAGTCGTTCGTATGGACGCCTACGAGCGGATCACCCGGAACGCGGCCGAGGTGGTCACCGAGGAGGAGATCGAGGCGCTGGCCGACGACCCCGACGGGAAGCGGGCGTACGTCGGCTACGAGCCCTCGGGCGTCCTCCACATCGGGCACATGCTCACCGCGAACAAGCTCATCGACCTCCAGGAGGCCGGGTTCGAGGTGACGGTGCTGCTCGCGGACGTGCACGCCTACCTCAACGACAAGGGGTCGTTCGAGGAGATCCGCCACACCGCAGAGCGCATGCGCGACCAGTTCATCGCGTACGGGCTCGACGAGTCGAACACGCAGTTCGTGCTCGGCTCCGACTTCCAGCTCGACGACGACTACACGCTCGACCTGCACGCGCTGGAGCTGGAGACGACGCTCGCGCGGGCCGAGCGCGCGATGGCCGAGATCACCTCCGGCGACTCGGTGAAGGTGTCGCAGGCGGTGTACCCGCTGATGCAGGCGCTCGACATCCCGTACCTCGGCGTCGACCTCGCGGTCGGCGGGATGGAGCAGCGCAAGGTCCACATGCTCGCGCGCGACGTGCTCCCGAGCATCGACCGCGAACCGCCGACGAGCCTCCACACGCCGCTCATCGCCGACCTGGGCACCGGCCGCGGGAAGATGTCCTCCAGCGAGGGCGTCACCATCTCGATGGAGGACTCCCGCGAGGACATCGAGTCGAAGGTGAACGACGCGTACTGCCCGCCGACCGCCGACCCCGAGCCGACCGACGACGGCGAGTCGCGGGAGAACCCGGTCCTGCAGGTGTTCGAGTACCACGTGTTCCCGCGGTTCGAGACGGTCCGCGTCGAGCGACCGGAGGAGTACGGCGGCGACTTGGCGTACGACGCGTACGACGCGCTGGAGGCCGACCTGGAGTCCGGCGAGCTCCACCCCGCCGACGCGAAGGGAGCGCTCTCCGAGTACCTCGACCGGCTCATCGCGCCGGGCCGCGAGCAGCTCGCGGAGTAGCCGGGGTCGCTTCGGCCCGTCTCGCTATTTCTCGCCCGCCGCGTGCCCCGCGTACTCACAGGGCCCGTCGAGGCAGTCGCGACCGGTCGCCGTCTCGAAGACGGGGAGCCCGCAGTCGCACTCGTCGACGACGACGCCCGAGGGGATCGAGAACGTCGTCTCGCAGTCCGGGTAGCTCTCGCAGCCGAGGTAGACGCGGCCCGGCGCGGAGTTGACGGTCAGTTCGCCGTCGCAGTCCGGGCAGTCCCAGACGCGGTCGAACCGGTCGCTGACGGCCGCCTCCATCGGGTCGCACGAGGGATCGAGACAGAGGTGGAACGGCTCGCCACGTTCGACCCGGATCTTCGGGAGCCCGCAGTCGTCGCAGACCCCGTCGGTGACGCTCGCGCCCGCGGGGAGCCCCCACCGCTCCTCGCAGTCGAGACAGACCACGTCGCCGCGCGAGCGCACGAGCGGCCCGCCGTCCGCCGGGCAGGTGCCGACGGGAACGCCGGCCTCCGTGACCGGGAGCGCGCGGCCCGCGGTCGCCTCCTCGGCGACGACCCGGAGCCGTCGAGTCCCGTCGCGAGCCGTGACGGAGAAGCCGTCGCCGTCGCCCTCGACGACGACCGAGTCGGGGCGGGTGAGCCACGCGACCGGCTGGTAGCCGTCGGCGTCGTGGACGAGCGTGGTGTCGTCGGGCTTGATCAGGACGACGACGCGCCCGCGGTGGGTGCGGGAGCGGTCGCCGCGTTCGGTCACGCGACAGTCGCCGGCGAACACGCGGAGTCGTTCGGGCATGCCGCGGGGTTGCCTCGCTTTCCGATTTAAGCGGCGGGCGACGAGGTCGGGCCGGGAGCGACCGGCCCGCGTTCCTCGGACGGGAGAATCGTGTGTTTGACTTAACAAGATCGTTTCTGTAAGGCTACATATGAGCGAGGTCCCTAGAGCGGACTCGTCGGGAACAGCGGAGTCGGCTTCACCGGTCCGGGTCGGCGTGTTGAGCTTCCACAACAGCAAGGAGACCAAAGCGATCCTCAACGCCGTTCGCGCGTTGGGGCACGAGCCGGTCTGGCTCCGCGAGGAGAACACCAGGTCGTGGATCGAGGCCGGAGACCTCCGGTTCGACCCCGACGTGGACGTCGTCGCGAACCGACTACTGATGACGAAGGCCGCTCAGCCGCTCGACGACGTCGGGATCGCGACGGGCTACACCGCTTCGCGTCCCGTGTTGAACCCGCCGGCCGTCGTCGTCCGAGCCCTGCACAAGTACGGCGCCGCGGCGACCCTCACCGCCGCCGGCATCCGAGTTCCGGACGCGTACATCGCGTTCAGCAACCGGACGATCAACGAGGGCAACCGCCTCACGAGCGAGAAGGCGGTCCACAAGTCCGCGATCGGGACGAACGGGGACCGGATGGCGGTCATCGACGCGGGCGACGTCGTCGCGCCGCACATCGCCCGCCGCCGGGCGTTCATCCAGGAGTTCATCGACACCGGCGCCGAGCGGCCGTTCGACGTCCGCGCGTACGTCGTCGGCGACCGCGTCGTCGGCGCCATGAAACGGTACGCGCCGTCGGACGAGTGGCGAACGAACGTCGCCGTCGGCGGCGAGGTCGAAGACTTCACCGACGACCTCCCGGAGGAGGCGGCGCGGTTCGCGCGCGAGGCGGCCGACGCGCTCGACCTCGACTACGCCGGCGTGGACCTGCTGTGCCGCGACGGCGAGTGGTACGTTCTCGAGGTGAACACGACGGCGGGGTTCAAGGGGCTCTTCGAGGCGACGGGGGTCAGCCCCGCACCGTACATCGCCGCCCTCGCGATCGAGCGGGGCGGCGGCCGCGTCGACCCCGACCGCGTCGCGTCGCTCGCGGCGGTCCTGGACGACTCGGTCCCGGAGTGCAAGCCGTCGCTCGATCCGGAACCGGAGGCGTCGACGACGATCGGCTACACCGAACGCGTGACGGTGAGCGCGGGCCAGAGGGCGATCGAGGTGATCGGCAAGTCGGACACCGGTGCCCGGCGAACGAGCATCGACCTCGACGTCGCCGCGGAGATCGGCGCGGGTCCCATCGTCGACACGGTCCGCGTGAAATCCGGGTCGCGAGCCGGGCGACAGAAGCGGCCGCTGGTCGAGATCGACCTGAAGATCGGGAATCGGTGGCGGACCGTGACGGCGAGCATCGAGAACCGGAACCACATGACCTACCCCGTGCTCCTCGGTCGGGACATCCTCGACGGCTACCACGTGGACGTCACGAGGCGGGAACGCGAGGAGTGACCGTACTTACGCCACCCGGACCGTCCGCGTCGCCCTGACGGGCATCAGCGGCAGGTCCGGGAAGACGACCTCGACGACGAACTCCAGCTCGTCGGCGTCGGGCGGGCCGAAGACGCCGACCGGGACCGTCGTCTCGCCGTCGAGGTACGTCGTCGTCGCCGTCATCTCCACGTCGTTGACGGTGACCCGGATACCGGTCCGAGCGCTCCCCGAGACGGTCGCGACGGCGACCTCGCACATCTCGTTTTCCCCGACGGCGATGTCGCCCGGAAAGTCCCCCCAGTCGACGTCGATCCGCGGGCAGTCGCGCGCGGCGTCGACGATCCGCTCGGCGACGGAGCCGCTCATGCCGGCGTTCTCGAGGGCCGCGGCGCCGGCGTCGACGACGGCCGCGGGCGAGGTGAGCCCGGCGTCGGCGAGCCGCTCGGCGCGGCCGGAGCCGACGCCCTCGATCGCGGTGAGCGCGACCGCCTCCCGCGAGACGCCGTGCTCGACGCGCGCCTCGACGCGACACGCGAGGTTCGCGGCGCGGGGGCCGGCGAATCGGTCGAGGAACTCCGAGAGCGCGGCGAGCAGGCGGAGCGCGTTCTGTCGGATCACCCACGCGTCCGAGCGCAGGTCCGAGGGAACGGAATCGGCCATCCCGGCGAGGAGGATGGCGAACACCTTCCGGTGGCCGTCCTCCAGGTCGGTGTCGTGGCCGTCGAGGATACGGTCGATCGCGTCCGACTCCGCCGACCGCGCCGACACCGAGTCGAACTCGCCGGCCGACGCGACGGTCTCCAGGATGCGGTCGACCGTCAGCGTCTCGCGGTCGGCGAGCCGCCGGAAGCGGCGAGCCGTGTCGAGGCGGAGGTAGTACTTCGAGGCGAGGCGACCGAGCCCCGTCGGCTCGATCGCGAGCTCGTCGTCCGCCGCGACGAAGCCGTCGTCGACGAGCGAGTCGAGGGTGTCCCGAACGCGGTCGCGGAGGGTGCCGAAGTCGTACGCGTCCGGCTTCGACTCGGCGCGGACGTAGTAGAAGGTCGTCTCTAACCACGCCATCACGTCCTCCAGCCCGCGGATGGTCCCCATCGCGATCTCCGCGTTGAGGTGCGACTCCAGCTCCGCGGCGAGCCGGGACTCGATCTCCTTGCCCTCTCGGAGCAGCGCGCGGTACTTGTCCGCGTCCGCGCGGTCGCAGACCACCCAGCCGTAGCCCACGTCGTCGTAGCCGGGGCGGCCGGCGCGGCCGAGCATCTGGAGCACGTCCAGCGGCGAGATGTCCGTCTCGCCCTCCAGCGGGTCGTGGTACTTCGTGTCGCGGATGACGACGCAGCGCGCCGGGAGGTTCACGCCCCACGCGAGCGTCGACGTCGAGAAGAGCAGCTTGATCTTCCCCTGTTTGAACCACTCCTCGACGCGGTCGCGGTCCGCCTTCCCGAGCCCGGCGTGGTGGAAGCCGACGCCGTCGGTGACCGACTGCCGGAGCGTGTCGTTGGTGAGATCTTTCGCCTCGTTGTGGAAGTCGTAGTCGCCCCGGGAGTCGATCGGGATGTCGCGGTCCGTGATCTCGTCGCGCGCCTTCTTGGCCGCCTGCACCGTGTCCTGCCGCGAGGAGACGAACACGAGCGCCTGCCCGTCCTCGCGGACGTGCGGCTCGGCCAGGTCGAGCGCGCGGTAGAGCCGCCGGTACTTATCGGCGAACGCGTTCGAGCCGTGCGAGTACGTCTTCACGCCCGTTTCGAGGTCTACCGGGCGGTACTCGTCGCCGAACTCGTAGGTCGTCTCCGCTGGCGCGTCGAGCCACTTGGCGACGTCCTCGACGTTCGGCATGGTCGCGGAGAGCGCGACGACGCGGGGGTCCTGCAGCCGGCGGAGCCGCGAGACGGTCACCTCCAGCACCGCGCCGCGCTTCTCGCTGTCGAGCAGGTGGACTTCGTCGATGACGACGCAGTCGACGTCGGTGACGAACGAGTAGCGCGCGGAGTCGTGCTTCCGGGTCGCGCTGTCGGCCTTCTCGGGCGTCGTCACGAGCACGTCCGCGCGCTCGGCGCGGCGGGGGTTGAGGTCGCGCTCGCCGGAGACGACGTACACGGAGTAGCCGAGCGCTTCGAACCGCTCCCACTCGCTCTCTTTCTCGTTGGTGAGCGCGCGGAGCGGAGCGATGAAGAGGGCAGTGCCGCCCTCCGAGAGGGTCTTGCAGATCGCGAGCTCGGCGAGCGCGGTCTTTCCGGAGGCCGTCGGCGCGGAGGCGACGACGTTGTTGTCGGTCTCTAGGATGCCCGGGAGCGCCTCGCGTTGCATCCGATTGAACTCGTCGAAGCCGAACGCGTCGGCGAACTCCGGCACCGCGTCCGCGACCTTCACGCCGCACCACGCTCGCGGGGGACTCGACGGCGACCGAGCGGTGTTCGCATCACGTCGAGTCGGGGGGCTCCAGCCCAAAGGCGTTTCTCATGTGGGCGGCGGGGGACTGTCGACGCGAACGGACGCGCCCGCCGTCTCGGGCCGCCCCTCGGATCGATCCCCACCGTCGACCCCGGGCGTTTACGTGAGCGGGGGTCGACCGCCCGGTATGATACCGTCGGACCCGATCGTCGTCGGAGCCGCGGCCGTGATCGCCCTGCTCGTCCTGGTGACCGTCGTCCGTCGCCTGCGAGGGCCGTCCGGGGAGGCCCGCGAGTCGAAGCGCGCCCACGAGGCCGCACAGGAGCGCGAGCCGCCGGTCGAGATCGGCGAGACGTACGAGTTCGGCGTGACGGAGCTCACCGACCACCACACGGGCGCGGAGGTCGCCGTCGGCAAGGTCGAGGGATTCGTCGTCTTCGCCGAGGACATCCCGAGCGACCTCTCGACGGGCGACGTGATCCGCGCGAAGGTGCTCTCGTTCAACGAGGGGCGCACCTCGGCCGACGCGACGTTCGTGACGAAGGCGTAACGGGACCGGATCCCGGGGCCGAACGCGACCCGCGCGGTCCACCTCCGCCCCGAGCATGAGGTTCATACGTGATGGCGACGAAGGGGTTTCGTAATGGCTCAGGCCGGGAATCAGGACCTTACGGAGCGGTTCATTCAGTTCTACCGCAACTACTACCGCGAGGAGATCGGCACCCTCGCGCAGCGATACCCCAACGAACAGCGCTCCCTGTACGTCGACTACGACGATCTGTTTCAGTTCGACCGCGACCTCGCCGAGGACTTCCGCACGAAGCCGGACCAGATGCGCGAGTACGCCGAGGAGGCGCTGCGGCTCTACGACCTCCCCGCCGACGTCAGCCTCGGCCGCGCGCACGTCCGGATCGAGAACCTCCCCGAGAGCATCGACATCCGCGGCATCCGCGTTCACGACGACCACATCGGGAAACTCGTCTCCGTCAAGGGGATCGTCCGCAAGGCGACCGACGTCCGCCCGAAAGTCACCGAGGCCGCCTTCGAGTGCCAGCGCTGCGGCACGATGACGTACATCCCCCAGAGCGACGGCGGCTTCCAAGAGCCCCACGAGTGTCAGGGCTGCGAGCGACAGGGCCCCTTCCGCGTCAACTTCGACCAGTCGGAGTTCATCGACTCTCAGAAGCTCCGCATACAGGAGTCGCCCGAGGGGCTTCGCGGCGGCGAGACGCCCCAGTCGCTCGACGTCGACATCGTCGACGACATCACCGGGAAGGTGAGCCCCGGCGACCACGTCACCTGCGTCGGCGTCCTCCACATCGAGCAGGTCGAGCAGGGCAACGAGAAGTCCGCCATCTTCGACCTGTACATGGACGGCGTCTCCATCTCCATCGAGGACGAGGAGTTCGAGGACATGGACATCACCGAGGCGGACAAACGCGAGATCATCGAGCTCTCCAACCGCGACGACATCTACGAGGCGATGGTCGGCTCCATCGCGCCCGCCATCTACGGCTACGAGGAGGAGAAGCTCGCGATGATCCTCCAGCTATTTTCGGGCGTCACCAAGCACCTCCCCGACGGCTCGCGGATCCGGGGGGACCTCCATATGCTCCTTATTGGCGACCCGGGTACGGGTAAGTGTCAAAAATATGATACTAAAGTGACACTTGCTGACGGGACAGAACGGGCCATCGGAGATATAGTAGAGTCAAAGCTCGAAGACCCGATAAAGGTCGACGACGGGGTATACGAACCGGTAGATATCGGCGTTCAAACAGTAACGGAATCGGGAGCCGTCGAGACTGGGACCGCGACAAAAGTCTGGAAACGAGAAGCGCCGGATAGGATGTACCGAATTTCGATGGCATCGGGGCGCGAAGTAGAAGTAACACCGTCGCACCCGCTGTTCAAACAGTTGAACAGAGAATTGTCTCCCCGACGGGCAGACCAACTGAGGGAGGGTGATCTCATTGCTGTCCCCGGAAACATCGACGCGGATTGGGATGATTCGCTTGACGTTTCGTTCCAGCAGGTCGAAGCCTACAACGCGAATTCGTTCACGCCGCCCACCCGAATCGATCCCACTCTGGCTCGACTCCTCGGTTATATCATCGCCGAGGGGCATACCTATCTCTCGGGATCGAGTGCCGCTACCGAGATTACGAACGTCGACGAAGAGATACTGACGGACGTGGAGAACTGCTTCCGCGAGTTGGGCGTTCGGTGGTCCCGCCTAGAGAAATGGGATCATGAGACTGCCGAAATCGTCCGCTGTTCCTCGTTGGAGTTCGTCCGGTTCCTCAGAGAACTCGAACCGGCAATTCTCAAAAACTCTGAGGATCAACTCGTCCCAGATTGTCTTAAACAGGCGAGTCCGGAGAATAAGAAGGGGTTCCTACAGGCGTACGTTGACAGCGAGGGGACGGTCTCACCCAAAGAACGCGAGATCACGATTTCCTCGATGAGCAGAGGGCTGCTGACCGGAGTACAGACGTTACTCCTCGCGTTCGGGATCCAGAGCCATCTTCGGAAACGACACAACGACAGCTATCGACTGCGCATCAGTGGGCGGGATTTCGTCAAGTACATCGACGAGATTGGGTTCGTTACCGATCGCAAAGCGACGGCCTCGGAAGCGTTCGACGACGTTCCAGAGAACACAAACACCGACGTGATTCCCGGACTGAGTGACGACCTCCGGCGGATTCGCGAGGCGCTCGCGTTGTCGCAATTCGATATCGGACTGCCGCGTCCGACGTATCAACACTACGAACGTGGCGACAGAAACCCGAGTAGATCGAGTCTGAGAGCGGTTGTCGACACGTTCGAAACTCGCTTGGACTGGCTTCGCGAGAAGCGCGGAGAGCTGCTGGACGGCGACTGGCAGGAAGTCGAGACACTGCGGGAGGAACTGAACATCTCTCAGAAGATGCTCTCAGAGGGTATAGACGTCTCTCAAACCGCGATCAGCTACTACGAGCGGAACGACGTCGCTCCCGACGGTGGACAGACCGCGGACGCAAAGGACGTGATTTTGGATCGTCTCGATGAGGCCTTATCGGTCGCCCAAGATGTCTCCGAACTCGATCGTCTGTGTGCGAACGACGTTCACTGGGACCGGATCGAGTCGATCGAATCGGTCGAGCCGGATTACGAGTGGGTCTACGATCTGGAGGTCGCAGACACGCATACGTATCTTGGAAACGGCGTCGTCTCGCACAACTCACAGATGATTTCGTACGTAGAAAACATCGCACCCCGGTCGGTGTACACGTCCGGGAAGGGGTCGTCGGCGGCGGGGCTCACCGCCGCGGCCGTGAGGGACGACTTCGGCGACGGCCAGCAGTGGTCGCTCGAAGCCGGCGCGCTCGTCTTAGCCGATAAGGGGATCGCCGCAGTCGACGAGCTGGATAAGATGGATTCGAGCGACCGCTCCGCGATGCACGAGGGGCTCGAACAGCAGAAGATCTCCGTCTCGAAGGCGGGGATCAACGCGACGCTGAAGGCGCGGTGTTCGCTCCTCGGCGCCGCGAACCCGAAGTACGGGCGGTTCGACCAGTACGAGCCGATCGGCGAGCAGATCGACCTCGAACCCGCGCTCATCTCGCGGTTCGACCTGATCTTCACGGTGACGGACAGCCCGGACCCCGAACACGACTCCCGGCTAGCGAAACACATCATCAAGACGAACTACGCCGGCGAGCTCAACACGCAGCGCGAGGAGTTGGCGAGCTCCGAGTTCACCTCGGACCAGGTGGCGGAGGTGACTCAGGAGGTCGCGCCGGAGATCGACGCCGAACTGCTCCGCAAGTACATCGCCCACGCGAAGCGCTCCTGTTACCCGACGATGACGGAGGAGGCGAAGGAGCTGATCGAGGAGTTCTACGTCGACCTGCGCTCGAAGGGCGCCGACGAGGACGCGCCGGTCCCCGTCACCGCCCGGAAGCTGGAGGCGATGGTACGGCTCGCGGAGGCGAGCGCGCGGCTCCGGCTCTCGGACACCGTCGAGCGCGAGGACGCCGATCGGGCGACCGACATCGTGGAGTCCTGTCTCAAGGACATCGGCGTCGACCCCGAGACCGGTCAGTTCGACGCCGACGTGGTCGAGACGGGCACCTCCAAGAGCCAGCGCGACCGCATCAAGAACATCAAGGGCCTCATCGCGGACATCGAGGAGGAGTATCAGGAGGGCGCGCCCGTCGAGGAGGTGCTCGACCGCGCCGGCGAGATCGGGATGGACCCCGGAAAGGCCGAACAGGAGATCGAGAAGCTCCGCACGAAGGGAGAGGTGTACGAGCCGAAGCAGGGACACCTGCGGACGACGTAGATGGACCGGATCTCCGCGATACGGAACGTCGAGGACGCCCTACGCGCGTTCGAGGACGGCGAAGCGGACCTCGCCGACACGGAGCGGCGGGTGGCAGCGGTGCTCCGGACCTACGCCACGGAGTTCGACGGGGAGGACGACGTGTTCCGCGCGGTGGGGGACGATCCGGTCGACGGGCGAGTCGTCGTGGCGTCCTCGGCGCCGGCCGCCCGCGAACGAGCGCTCGCCCTCTCCGGAGTCGACGCGAACGGGTCCGACGATCTGACAGACCCCGAAAACGACGCAGTCACGGAGTTCGAAGTCGAACGAGTAGGCGATCCGGAATAGTTCGGAACCGATAAGTTCGGCCCTCGATCAGCCGCGTCCGTGCTGCTGATCGTGACGTATTCGGAAGCGGCTCGCACCGGACTCCGGAACCTGTGTCGACGCCACGAGGAGCCGGTCGTCCGCCGGTTCGGGCGGGCCGCGTTGCTCGACGCGACGACGTACGCGGCGTTCCTCGCCGTGCGGCTCCGGGAGTCGCACGGCGGCGACGTCCAGATCGAGCGGACGGAGCCGTTCAACGAGTTCGTCGCGCTCGACGAGTCGGTCCGCGAGGCGGCGAGCGCGTACGCGGACCGAGACGCGGCGGCGACGCCGTACGCCGCGTTCGCCGCCGGGACGGACCATCCCGACCCGGACCGACTGAAAGGCGAGGAGCTGTGACCGGCGCGCCGGCGTCGGACGAGGCTGAGAAGCGCCCGTCCCCCGCGCCGGAGGCGGTCCTCGACCAGGTGCCGACCGGGACCAGCCTCCGGCGGGAGCTCGCGGCGGCGGCCCGGTCGCGCGGACGCGAGTCGTCGGTGCGCGACGATCTCGGTCGACTCCGGGAGGAGATCGCGGCGATCGGGGTCGAGTCGGTCGACCTCGCCGGGGCCCGTCAGCGAGTTGCGGAAGCGAGCGGCGAGGAGGAGCGGCTGAAAGAGCGCGTCGCGGCGCTCCGCGGCGACGTGCGGGCGCGTCGGGCCGTCGAGGCGGAGACCGACGAGGCGCTCGGCGACCTCGAGTCCGCCGCGGCGGAGCTCTCAAACGCGCAGACCGAGCGGATCGCGGCCGAGCAGGCGCTCGAACGGGCCCGCGAGCGGGCCGCCCGCGCCCGCGACGAGCGGGAGCGACGGCTCGAACTCGAGGACCGGCTGCGAAACCGCCGGCGAGAGGCGCGCCATGAGCTCGCGATAGACGTGTATCCGGCGTTTCGCGACGGTCTGGCGTCGGTTCCCGGCGTCGATCCGCCGCGGGCCGGGGCGGGGCCGTCGGAGTACGAGGGGCCGCGACTCGCCGCGTCGCTCGCGGCGGTCCGGATCGCCGATCTGGACGCCGCCGTCGCGCTCGGCGTCGAGGCCGCGCGCTGGCTCGCCGAGCGCGGGGAGCGGTCGCCGGAGGCGGTGCTCGACGAGACGGTCGTCCGTCCGGACCGCGCGCCCGACCCGTGATCGGGGTCGGCGTCGGACAGAGATTTATCAGCGATACCGCGTCAGCCGGCGTATGGATCTCTCGTGGACCGTCGACCGGGCGGGCGACGCGTCGCTGGTGCGCTGTCGGGTGCGCAACGAGGAGGCCGTCCCGCGACGGGTGCGGGTCGAGAGTCGGTTCGAGGCGCCGGTGCTGCCGCCGCGACGCGGCGGCGTCCCGGCGGACGGGTGGGACGCGACCGGAGTGACGCTGCGGGTCGACCCGGGCGACCGACGCGGGTTCGGCTTCGCGGTTCCGGCGCCACCCGTCGATCCCCCGGTCGAGATCGTCGACGTCGAGGCGGCCGACCCGGACGAGTCCGCCCGGGCGACCGCCGGTCCCGACGGCATCGACGGAGGTGGCGACGCGACGCCGGCCGACGCGCTCCGCGACCTCGCCGACCACCGGCCGCCGCGGGCGGCCGTCGACGGGGATCGCGAGACCGCCGACCGCCCCGAGAAGACCGCTCCCGGCGTCGAGGCGGGCGGTACCGACGGCGAGGGCGAGGACACCGGAGGCGACGCCGGGGGTTCCGGGCGAGCGGCTTCCGCCTCGGTCGACGACTGGTTCGCTGCGGTCGAGGCCCGGATCGACCGGGCGGAGCGGCTGACAGACGCCGACGTGGCGACGGCGACGGAGGTAGTCGCGGACGCGGGGGGTATCGACGCGCTCGCCGGCGTCGACGACCGGATCGACGGCGACGCTGACCGGCTCCGGGCGGTGAGCGAGCGCGCGGCGTCGCTGGCGGAGCGCGCGGCGGAGACCGATGTCCCGGTCGACGCGCTGGAGCGGCTCGCGTGATCCTCGCCGTCGCCGGGGGGAAGGGCGGAGTCGGGAAGACGACGGTCGCGTACAACGTCGCCGCCGCGCTCGACGCGGTCGTCGTCGACGCGGACCTCGGCATGGCCGACCTCCCCGGCGGTCGGGGTCCGGACCTCCACGACGTGCTCGGCGGGCGCGCCGACCCGACGGAGACGGTGCGAACCGGCCCTGTCGACATCGTTCCCTGCGGACGGACGCTCGCCGGCGCCCGCGCCTGCGACCTGTCGGCGCTGGGAGACGCGGTGGCCGCGATCGAGCGGGACCACGGCGTCGTCGTCCTCGACTGCCCGGCCGGCCGGCGGGCCGACGCCGGCGTTCCGCTCGCGGTCGCGGACGCGTGTCTGCTGGTGGTCTCCCCGCGGGCGTTCGCCTTGGCCGACGCGATCCGCACCCGAGCGCTCGCCCGCGAGCTCGGCGCCGGGCTCGTCGGCTGCGCCGTCAACCGAGTGACCGAGGAGCCGCCGACCGAGGCGATCGCCGACGCCTTGGGCGCGCCCGCAGCGGTGGTGCCGGCGGACCCGCGGGTCGGTCGCTCCGTCGCCGCGGAGCGGCCGGTCGTCGACGCCGCCCCCGAGAGCGACGCCGCGCGGGCGATCGGGGGGTTGGCCGGGCGGGTCCCCCGCTGACTGAGCGCCGAGCGCGCGGAACATCGGGTCGCTTTATTCGGTCCGGGACGGAGGGGGAGCCATGTTCACGGTCGCGTTCCTCGTCGGCGTCGCCGTCGTCGGCTTCCTCGCGGTCGAGGTCGGACCGCTGTACGCCGCCGACCGCTTCCGCGACCTGCGGGAGCCGACTGACGGTGAGCGGAAGCGACTCGCCTCGCTCCGCGAAACCGCCGGGCTCGACATCGAGCGGGTCGCGATCGAGACCGACGGCGGGGCGACGGGAGACGAAGAGACTGCCGACGGGGCGGCGACGAACGGGGACGGCGCGGGGATCGGACGTGTCGACATCGCCGTTCGCGGACCGCCCGGCAGGCGGGTCCTGTTCCTCACGGAGAGCGTGCTCGACGGCCTCGACGAGGACGTCGCGATCGGCCTCCTCGCGGCCGAGGCGGGGCGCGTGGAGACGTACTACGGCGAGTTCCGCGCGGTCTCGATCGCGGCGGTGCTCGGAGTGCTGGCGGCGATCGTGACGGTCGCGGTGCCGTTTCAGGCCGGGTTCGCGTCGCTCGTCGCCGTGGCGCTCGTCGCGTTCTGGGTCGGCCGACGGGTGCAGTACGCCGCCGACGACCGCGCCGCGGACGCGGTCGGCGCGGGCCGCGTCGCCGACGCCTTCGAGCGCGTCGCCGCGGTTCGGGGGGTCGAGCCAGCGAGGGGCGACTGGTCGACGTGGTTCGAGGTACAGCCGCCGCTCGGCGATCGGATCGCGGCGCTTCGAGAACGGGCGGGATCGGACGACTGACGCGACGGGAACGGTCGGCGGTCGGTACTCGGCCGTCGTTACTCGGCGGGCCGAGCGACGGCCTCGCCGGCGTCGATTCGGACGTCGTACCCGGCGACGGAAAACGAGAGGGAGAATCCCTCGTCCGAACGGTGCTCGACGAGCGCGTCGAGCGCGTCGGGGTCGACGTGGTCGTACAGGACGATGTCGGCCTCGTCGGCGAGCGCGTCGGGGTCGACCCCGACGAGGTCTGCGACGGCCTCGACGACCGCCTGGCTCGCCGGGCGGTCGTCGGAGCCGTGGGCGACCCGGACCGGTCCGGGGAGCGAACCGGCGTCGGAAGCGTTTGACGGAACACTGCTCATACCCGTCCTGTCGGCGAACCAGTATATAAACGCTCGCCGTCGTTAATCAAAGGTGATAATTCGGGCGATCCGACGGATGGATCGGCCGGAGACAAACCGTTAACGCCCTGCGCGAGACATCAGGTAACATGTCACTCGGACGCCCCACGGCGGGTATCGCCCGGAGAGCCGACGGCGACGCGTTCGGGTTCTTTTTTAACTAACTGACGCGCGGCGGACCCGCCCCGCGGCCGGGCGGCGAAACCGCGTGGTTCGACGGACGGGACGGTCGGGCGGGAGCCGAACCGACCCGTGTCGTCCCGCGACGGCGACGTGCCGGAACCGTTACCAACCAGCCACACGCGTATGGATACAACTCGAATGCGACTCCCGGAACGACAGCTCGCGGTCCTCGAGGCCGCGAGCGCGACGGACGAACGGACGATAGACGAGATCGCGGCGGAGACGGGGTTGAAGCCCGAGACCGTCGTCGGCGCCGCCTTCGACCTCCGCGACGAGGGGCTGTGCTCCGTCGCCGAGCGCACCGCCGAGACCCTCGATCTCACCGACGAAGGCCGACGCTACGTCGACGACGGGCTTCCGGAGACGCGGCTCTACCGGGCCGGGCTCGCGCTCGACGCCGGCGAGGCGCCGGTATCGATGGGGCGGGTCATCGGCGAGGCCGACCTCGACGGACCCGAGGTCGACATCGCGCTCTCGAACTTCGCCCGGAAGGGATTCGGGTCGATCGACTCCGGCGAGCTTCGGGTCGATCCCGACGCCGACCCCGACGCCGACCCGGAGGGGGCCGCGCTCGCGGCGCTCGCCGCCGGCGACGACCCCGGGGCCGACGACGCCGTCCTCGAGCGGTTGGACTCCCGCGGGCTCGTCGACCGCGGCGAGTCGGTGACGCGCTCGGTGACGCTCACCGACGACGGCGTCGACGCCCTGATGACGGGCGTCGAGGCGGCCGAGGCCGTCTCGGAGCTCACGCCAGAGCTGCTCGCCAGCGGCGAGTGGCGCGACGTGGAGTTCTCCGAGTACAACGTCGAGGCCGACGCCCCGACGACGCGCGGCGGGCGGAAGCACGTGCTCCGCCGGACGGCCGACCGCGTGAAGGACGTCCTCGTCGGCATGGGGTTCCAGGAGATGGAGGGCCCCCACGCCGACAGCGACTTCTGGATCAACGACTGCCTGTTCATGCCCCAGGACCACCCGGCGCGGACCCACTGGGACCGGTTCGCGCTGGACGTCGACCCGATGGACGAGATCCCGGAGGAGCTGATCGACCGCGTCGAGACGGCCCACCGGGAGGGGTGGGGCGAGGACGGCGACGGCTACCACTCGCCGTGGTCCGAGGAGTTCGCCCGCGAGGTCGCCTTACGCGGCCACACCACCTCGCTGTCGATGCGGTACCTCTCGGGGATCGCCGGCGCGGATCTCGACCCCCCGCAGCGCTACTTCTCCGTGGAGAAGGTGTACCGCAACGACACGCTCGACCCGACGCACCTGCTGGAGTTCTTCCAGATCGAGGGGTGGGTGATGGCCGAGGACCTCTCGGTGCGCGACCTGATGGGCACCTTCGAGGAGTTCTACCGGCAGTTCGGCATCACCGACATCCGGTTCAAGCCGCACTACAACCCCTACACCGAGCCCTCCTTCGAGCTGTTCGGCGAGCATCCGGAGACGGGCGAAGAGATCGAGATCGGGAACTCCGGCGTCTTCCGCGAGGAGGTCACCGGGCCGCTCGGCGTCGACTGCGACGTGATGGCGTGGGGGCTCGCCCTCGAACGGCTCGCCATGCTCACCACGGGCGCGGAGGACATCCGCGACCTCCACGGGACCCTTGCCGACATCGAGTTCCTGCGGGACGCGGAGGTGAGCTACTGATGCCCGTCGTCGACATCGACACGGACGAGCTGCGCGGGCTCACCGGTCGCACCGACGCGAGCGACGACGAGTTCAAAGAGGACCTGTTCGGGCTCGGCTTAGAGTTCGAGGGGGAGACCGACGACGGCCTCCTCCAGTTCGAGTTCGCGCCCGACAGGCTGGACCGCCTCTCCGTGGAGGGCGTGGCGCGCTCGCTGCGCTACCACCACGGCGACGACCGCGGCGTCTACGTCCCCGAGACGAACGACCCCGAGTGGACGATCGAGGTCGACGACTCCGTGCCGGACGAGCGCCCCTACGTGACGGGGGCCGTGATCCGCGGCGTCGACCTCGACGAGGGCGCGCTCGAGTCGCTGATCCAGCTCCAAGAGAAGCTCCACGCGACGATGGGTCGCGGCCGCGCGAAGGGCGCGATCGGGATCCACGACCTCGCGATGCTCAAGGGCGCGCCGCTCCAGGAGGGGTCGGAGCCGTCGATCACCTACCGCGGCGTCGAGCCCGACGGCGACACGTTCGTTCCGCTGGACGCGAACGACGAGCTGACCCCCGCCGCGGTGCTCGACGAGCACGACACGGGACGGACGTACGCCGACCTCGTCGCGGACCTGGACCGGTACCCCGCGATCTACGACGAGCTCGGCCTCTTCTCGTTCCCGCCCGTCATCAACGGGAAGCGGACCGAGGTGACGATGGGCTCGCGCGAGCTGTTCGTCGAGCTCACCGGCACCGACCAGTGGACGATCGACCGAATGTGTAACATCGTCTGTTACGCGCTCTCCGCCCGCGGCGCGACCATCGAGGAGGTGAAGGTGAACTACGCCGACGGCGCGGCCGCCCCGAGCGAGTACGGCGCCGAGCTCGTCCGTCCGAACCTCGACCTCGACGAGAAGTCCGTCGGCCACGACCGGATCGAGACGCTGCTCGGCGTCGACTTCGAGCCGGAAGAGGTCGTGGACTGCTTCGAGCGCGCCGGCCTCGACGCCTCGTACACGCTCGACGAGGACGTCACCTACGAGGTGGAGATCCCGCCGTACCGCGTCGACGTCCTCCACCCGCTCGACTTAGTCGACGACGTGGGTCGCGCCTACGGCTTCGACGAGCTGGAGCCGCGCTACCCCGACGTGGGGACCGTCGGCGGGCGCCACGAGCGCTCCCGGCTGGAGGACGCGGTCCGGACGAGCCTCGTCGGGCTCGGCTTCGAGGACCTGCTCAACTTCCACATGACGAGCGGGACGGAGAACTACGACCGGATGAACGTGGAGCCGGGGAGCGCCGCCTTCGGCGGCGGCGAGCCCGTCGAGATCACGGAGCCGTACAGCGAGGAGTACACCCAGCTCCGCACGTGGGCGCTCCCCTCGCTCGTGCTGCTGTTGGAGCGGAACACTCACAACGCGTACCCGCAGGACGTCGCGGAGGTGGGCTTCGTCGCCGAGCGCGACGACTCGGAGAACACGAACGTCGCCGAGCGCCGCCACGTCGCCGGCGCGGTCGCCCGGCGCGACGCCTCCTACGAGGCCGCGAAGGGGCGCCTACAGGCGGTGTGCGACGACTTCGGGGCGGAGCTCGCGACGCCCCGCACCGAGCACCCGTCGTTCATCGACGGGCGGACCGCCGCGGTCGAGATCGACGGCGAGCGGGTCGGCGTGATCGGCGAGGTCCATCCCGCGGTCCTCGTCGAGCACGACCTCGAGGTCCCGGTCGCGGCCTTCGAGTTCGACCTCGACGCGCTGCGCTAGCCGAACCGTTCCCCTGCGGAACCGTCTGCCGGCGAAACCGCTCGATCCGACGGTTTCACGATCGTTCGGGATCGTGAGATCAGGAACAGAAAGTATTTGTGTCGGTTGTCGAAGGAACTTCGCATGAACTGTGAGAGGTGCGGCACCGACGCGCCGGTCCGCCATTGCGACGTCGACGGGTTCGCCTACTACCTCTGCGTGACGTGTTCCGAGGAGTGGGGCGCGGTGACGGAGCGTCCGGACACGTCGACGCCCGCGGACTCCGCTGAACGGTCCGTGGTGCAGTAGGGCGACGAGTCGAGACCGGGGTTACCCCTCGAACCCCTCTTCCCACCGGAACGTCCCGTTCCGCTGGATGACCTCGCCGTCGACCTCCATCCGGGAGCGCTCGCTCACGTCGGTTATCATGTCGACGTGGACCGCGCTGTCGTTGCCCGACTCCCCCTCGGGGAGGCAGGCGCCGTAGGCGCGACCGACCGCCATGTGGACCGTGTCGCCCATCTTCTCGTCGAAGAGGATCGAGTCGGTGAAGCGGTCGATCCCGCGGTTCATCCCGATGCCGAGTTCGCCGAGCCGCCGGGCGCCCGGATCGGTGTCGAGGACGCCCGCGAGCGCGTCCTCGCCGGTCTCGGCCGCGAAGTCGACGACCTCGCCGCCCTCGAAGACGAGGTGCACGTCCCGGACGCGGGTCGCGTCGATCGTCATCGGCACGTCGAAGAACGCCTCGCCCGCGGTGTCGAACGGGGCGGTGAACACCTCGCCGCTGGGCAGATTGTGCGAGTCGTACGCCACGGAGGCGGCCGAGTTGACCGCGGTGCGGCCGGCGATCGACATCGTCACGTCGGTGTCGGGCGCGCCGTCGCGCTCGGTGACGAGTCGGACCTCCTCGCCGGCGTCGAGGACCCCCTTCATCCGGGCCATCTCGGCGGCGAGCGCCTCCCAGTCGCGGAGGACCGCGTCGTAGACGAAGTCGCGGTACTCCTCGTAGGCCATCCCGGCCTGCTGGGCGAGGCTCCGGGTCGGGTGGACCGTCGACACCCAGTCGGTGTCCATCCGGGCCTCGCGGACGCCCGTTCGCGCCTTGGCGTACGCCTGCCGGGTCTCGCTCGCCACGTCCGCGGTCGCGGTGGTGTTGCGACCGCCCCCGATCCGGAGGTAGGCGTCGGCGGCCTCGAAGATCGCGCGGTCGACCGCCGGGTCGTCGTCGAAGTCGGGGACCGCGTCGCCGTCGCCGTCGGCGCCGTCGCCGTCGGCACCCGCCTCGGCGCCCTTCAGGTACGCCCGGGAGAGCTCGTCGGAGCCGTACAGCGTCGTGACGGTCGCCCCGCGCTCGCCGAGCGCCTCGGCGACGGCGACGCCCAGCTCGTGGGCGTCCTCGGCGACGCTGACGACGACGTCGTCCCCGGGCTCGACCCGCGCGCTCCAGTCGACGAGCACCTCGGCGTGCTCGCGTACGCGTTCGTCCATTACTCCGTGTGTGTTCGGGGAAGCGTAAATCGGTGCCGGGACGGTGATTATTTATCATCGGTCGACGACACGGCGGCGGACTCCGACGACGCGTCGGTCGCTTATTCATAAATAACTCCTCGGAATCGGTGAAGAACGTCGCCAAAGCCCCAGTCGCGCTCGGCTCCCGCGGCTCGCTGTGCTCCTCAGTCGTTCGCTTCGCTCACTCCTTGCGGTGCTTGCGTCGCCGAGGTTCGCCGAGCGCGACTGCCCCTTTGAGTCCCGCCCCCTCCGCACAGCGCCTCACGCCTCCCCAGCCTCGTCGCTGGCACCCTCCGCTTCGCTCCGGGAGCCAGCGACTCCCTCGCGCGTGCTGCTCGGCCACGAAGCGGCCTCGCAGGCACGCGCCACCGCAGTTCTGTTTATAAAAGAGAGCGTCAGTCAGATTGCCGCCGCCGGACTACTCCAAGTCGAGCAGCGCGGCGATCTCGTCGAGGTAGTCGTCGTAGATCCCGACGGCGGACTCGATCGGGTCCGGCGAGGCCATGTCGATGCCCGCGAGTTCGATGACGTTCAGCGGGTAGTCGGAGCCGCCCGCGGCGAGCATCTCGCGGTAGTCGGCGGCGGCGGACTCGCCCTCGTCGAGGACGCGCTCGACGATCGCGGCGGCCGCGGAGATGCCGGTCGCGTACTGGTAGACGTAGAAGTTGTAGTAGAAGTGCGGAATCCGCTCCCACTCGCGTTCGATGCCGCCGGTCAGCTCGGCGGGCGCGTAGTAGTCGCCCTTCAGGTCGGCGTAGATCTCGTCGAAGGCGTCGGGCGTGAGCGCGTCGCCGGCCTCGACGCGATCGTGGATCTCCTGTTCGAAGCTCGCGAACATCGTCTGTCGGAAGAGCGTCGAGCGGAACCGTTCGAGGTACTCGTCGAGCACGTGCGTCCGGAGCTCGTCGTCCTCGACGGTGTCGAGCAGGTGGTGGGTGAGCAGCGTCTCGTTGACCGTGGAGGCGATCTCCGCGACGAAGATCTCGTAGCTCGCGTCGTGCCACGGCTGGGCGTCCCCGGCCAGTTCGGAGTGCATCGAGTGGCCGAGCTCGTGAGCCAGCGTGAACATCGAGGCGATGTCGTCCTGGTAGTTCATCATGATGTACGGCTGGGTGTCGTAGGTGCCCGATGAGAACGCGCCGGAGCGCTTCCCGCGGTTCTCGTACACGTCGACCCACCGCGAGTCGAGCCCCTCCGCCATCCGCTCTTGGTACGCCTCGCCCAGCGGCGCGACCGCCTCGATCACCCACTCGCGGGCCTGGTCGTACTCGACGTCCGGACCCTGGTCGCCCGTCAGCGACATGTAGAGGTCGTGGCTCTCCAGCCGATCGACGCCGAGGGCACGTTCCTTCAGCCCCGCGTGCCGGTGGAGCACGTCGAGGTTGTCGTCGACCGTCTCGACGAGGGTGTCGTACACCTCGACCGGGACGTTCGAGCCGTCGAGCGCGGCCGCGCGGGCGCTGTCGTAGCCGCGGATCTCGGCGCTCGTCGCGTGCTCGCGGACCGCCTTTTCGAGGGCGGTGCCGACCGTGTTACGCACGTCGCCCCACTGCTCGTAGAACGTCTCGTGGACGCGTCGGCGGAACTCGCGGTCCGGGTTCGTCTGGAGCTTCGTGAAGTTCGCCTGCGTGATCTCCACCTCCTCGCCGTCGGGGTCCTCGACGACGCCGTACGTCATGTCGGCGTTCGTCAGCATCGAGTAGATCTCGCTCGGGGCGTCGGTGACCTCCGAGAGGTCGGCGAGCACCTCCTCCACCTCCGCCGAGCGCGTGTGTTCTTTCATTCGCAACACGTCGTCGAGGTAGTGCTCGTACGTCTCCAGCGCGGGTTCGCTTTCGAGGAACTCCGCGACCGCCCCCTCGGTGAGCGACTGCAGCTCGGGCTCGAGATACGAGACCGCGCTCGACGCCTCGGAGCTCAGCGAGGACGCCTTCGCCGACATCGCCTGGTACTCCTGGTTGCGCGTGTCCTCGGCGCTGCGCAGGCGGGCGTACGTCGTCACCTGCTGGAGCTCCCGGAAGACCTCCTCGCGGAGCTCGAGCAGCTCCAGCAGGGTCGCGGCGTCCTCGGTGACGCGCCCCTCGTAGTCCCGCAGCTCGTCGACTCGGTCGGCGACCGTCTCGTAGGCGGCCTCCCACGCCTCGTCGTCCGCGTAGATGCTCTGGAGGTCCCACTTGTACGCCTCGTCGATCTCCGCTCGTTCGGGAACCGAACTCATACCGTCCGGTTCGCGCCCCGGGCACTAAGGGTTGTCAAAAGCGGAAGCACGCGGGCGGCGAGGGGCCGACGAATCGCGATCGTGCCGGCGCTCACACGCCCGTCGCCCACTCGGCGAGGTCGACGACGAGCACGATCGCGTCCTCGCCGTCCCGGTAGTAGTTCGAGACGCGGCGGACCGGCTCGAACCCCTCGTCCCCGTACAGCGACCGGGCGACCGCGTTGCTCTCGCGGACCTCCAGGCGCACGACCGCGACGCCGACGCCACGGAGCCGCGCGAGCGCCGAGCGGAGCAGCCCGCGGCCGAGCCCCTCGCCCCGCGCGTCCGGGTGGACCGCGAGGTCCTTGACGTGGCCGATGTCGCGGCCGTGGTTCGGCGTGGCGTCCGCGACGACGTAGCCGACGACCCCGCCGTCGCGCTCGGCGACGAGGAACGCGGGCTCGTCGAGCAGGCGCTCGAAGGCGTCGTACGGCCACGGGTCCGCGAAGCACGCGCGCTCGATCCGCACCACCGCGAGCAAGTCCGCGCGCTCGATCCGGCGGATCGTGGCGTCGACGGGAGTCACGGTTCAGATTGGTAGTCGGGAGGAATAAACGCGACGGGACGGGATCGGGACCCGCCGACCGCCGTCGAACGGCCTCGTCGGTTCACCCGTCGATCCACGGCTCCGTCGCCGCGACCGCGTCGGGGGCGGGGGCCTCGACGACGAAGCAGGCGCCGTCCGGCCGCGGGACCTGAGCCGGCAGGGAGGGCTCCGCGTCCGGGCGGAGCTCGATCGACCAGCCGTGTGACTCGACGACCTCGCGGACGATGTCGAGACCGTACCCCGTCCCGTCGGCGCTGGTCGTGAATCCGGGTTCGAAGGCGTCCCGGCGGTGTTCGGGATCGATCCCGGGGCCGTCGTCGGCGACGACGATCCCCTCGTCGGTCGCGCTCACGACGACCGTGACGTCGGCGTCGGCGTCGGCCTCACGGGCGTGTTCGACCGCGTTCCGGAAGAGGTTCTCCAGCGCCTGCCGCAGGCGTCCGCGGTCGCCGCGGACCCGGGCGTCGGCGCCGACGACGAGGGTCGCGCCGTCGCTCCCGGCGGTCGCCCACGCCTCGCGGACGGCCCCCGCGAGGTCGAACTCGGTCGGCTCGTCGATCCCCGACCCCTGCCGAGCGAGCGTCAGCAGCTCGGAGACGAGCTGGTCGATCCGGTCGACGGCGCGCTCGCCCCGCTCCAGCGGTTCGGTGTCCTCCTTCAGCCGCGCCATCTCCATCGACGCGCGGATCACGGACAGCGGGTTCCGGAGGTCGTGCGAGACGATGCTCGCGAACCGGTCGAGCCGCTCGTTGCGGTCGGTGAGCCGGCGCTCGCGCGCCTTTCGCTCGCTCACGTCGCGGGAGTTGATGAGGAGCCGACCGACCGCGACGTCGTCGGGCAGAGAGCGCGTCCGCGACTCCAGCCAGACCCAGTCGCCGTCGGCGGTGCCGTACCGGTACTCCATCGTGGGCGCCGCCTCGGGGTCGTCGAGGGCGCGGTAGAACCGCTCCGTCACGCGCTCGCGGTCGTCCGGGTGGACGTACCCGAGCGGCGACCGGCCGACGGTCGACCCCTGCTCGTAGCCGAGCACCTCCTCGATCGACGGGCTCTCGTACCTGACCAACCCGTCGTCGTCGACGACGGTGACGAGGTCGGTCCCGTACTCGAGGAACTGGCGGAACCGCTCCGGGAAGGCGCGGTCGATGTCGACGCGGCGCGCGGTGACGACGCGCCCGCCGAACTCCGGAGCGAGCTCCTCGTCGACGACGGACTCGACCCAGACGAAGCCGCCGCTCGCGTGTCGGAGTCGGTGGGTGACGGTGCGGTCGGCCGCGACTGCGGAGAGCGCGTCGGAGACGGGGTCGCGGTCGTTCGGGTGGACGTGCTCGAGCAGGTTGTCGCCGAGCAGCGCCTCGCGTTCGACGCCGAGCACCGCGGGCACCGACGGGCCCGCGAACAGCACCTCGCCGTCGACGGCGACCGCCGCGACGAAGCGGTCAGATCCGCCGTCGCCCGCGGTCGTCGGGTCCGTCGTCTCGCGGTCGCCGGCGCCGGCCCGCTCGGGGCTCACCCTCTCGTCGACGGTGGAGCGTCGTCGATCCGTCGGCGGCCGTCCCTCGTCGTCGCGAGAAGAATCGCCCCGCGGGGCAGACGGCCTGTCGCTGGGACGCAGAGTCACAGTTGTTCTATCCGCTCTACGAGAGAGCGGGTATAAACGTGCGTGCCATGGATATCAGATGTGATAATTAGCGGTTCGATCCGAGGACTGCGGCGCGACGAGCGGAGGCGAGCGGGCTCCCTCGGGCGACGGTAACGTCCCGAGTCAGAAGCGTTAAACGCGCGCCGCGGATATCCGGTCGTGAGGGCGCGTAGCTCAGCGGACAGAGCACTTGGTTCCGGACCAAGATGCCGCGGGTTCAAATCCCGTCGCGCCCGTGTTCTCACGTCGCTTCGCTCGCTCGAACACGGGCGCGACTGGCCCCACGCTCGCTGCGCTCGCGTGGGTCCCGTCGCTTTCTGTCCGTTTTTGGAGGAGTGCACTCGGCCGTATTTGATCGGGTGTGAACGCTCCCTCTGGCAGGAGGTTTTTATTCAGCCGTGAAAACGTCAATCCTGAATGAAAGCATCGACGGCAAAGGAGGAACTGCTCGATAAGGGACTACAGATTGACCACGAGCAGTTCGAGCAGCTCTGTAAAATGGTGATCGAGCGGGCAGAGCCAACTCGTGAACTCGAGTTAACGCCGTTCCGTGGCGATGGTGGAATCGATATCCACGCTGTCGTCGATCGAGAATTGTTCCACGCACGGCTCGGCGTACAGGCGAAACAGTATGCTACTGGAAACACCGTCGGCGCTCGAACCCTCCGCGGATTTAAAGGTGCACTCTCAGAGCAACAGTATCATATCGGAACGGTGATCACGACGTCCTCGTTCACTTCTGGAGCCGAGACAAGCGCAAATCAAGACTTCATTCGGTTGATCGACGGTGACCGGCTCACGGATGTCATGATCGAGAGCAATATCGGCGTCGGTACAGACGACGAATCATACGAACTCGATCCCACATTCTGGAGTGCGTTCGAGAAGCCTGAGCGTACAGATACGATCCCGTCTCTAGAGGTGCCACAGGCAGACAACTTTGACCTGATATGCACCGTCATCCGAGCGGTTGGAACGGGTTCTGATATTAAGCCTAATATCGCAGAATACATTCGAAGACGGACGGATACAGACACGTTCGATCCGCGGCAAGCGGATTATTACGGTATTGCTGCGTGGCTTCTCCAGTTTCTCCACAAAGAACAGGAGGTCGGGGTCGACAACCACACGATCCGTCGTTGGGGACTTACCCGGCTCGGTGAGGAATACCTCACGTACCTCGATCGTGGTAATCGAGAATCCGCAAATGACCTTCTCACACAGCAGATCCGTGATGTCGAGATCATCTCCCGTGTATACGCTCAACTAGAAGAAGACGGTACTCTCTCTCGACGTGATATTACGGATATCCTCGCTGCCGAAACGGATCTCTCGGATTCAACCACTCGTCGACGTGCCCGAACCGTTGGGCAGTGGCTCGTCCGCCTTCCTGAAATCACTACGAGCGGTCGGGGATCCGAGCAACAATACGTTCTAGCATCAACGCCACGTTAATCGATCTTCGACGACTCATTCAGTAAAGTCGGAAAGAGTCTTTCGCCGTTGCTCACCTGCCGGGACATTCGTAATGAGCACTTCCGAGACCTCTCCCCGACTACTGGCATCGCTATTTATTGCACGAGTAGCGTCTACGTATCTGATCGAGAACACATCGTGGCCTTCGTATAATTCCGTGACCGGCGGCGAATTAGAGAGAATCACGGAAACATCCATTTCCGTGAGTTCTATCACGACATCACGAAGTCGGCGTTGGTCCTCTCGGTCGAATCCGCCCGCCTGATATGAATTGAAATCCGCGGTTTTCGACACCGGTTCGTACGGCGGATCAAAATACACAAGATCGCCAGTAGAAGCCTCATCGACGACGTAGCTGAAATCCGTATTGAACACTGCCGTGTCTTGGAGGACGCGTGACGCCTTCCGAATTCGCTGCTCTTGTACCCAATCTGGATTCGAATACCGTCCGAAAGAGACGTTGAATTCGCCATCGCTGTTCTCCCGATACAATCCGTTGAAACACGTCCGATTTAAATATAAAAGTAAGCTCGCCTCGCGGACTCGCTCGTCCTGTGTTAGCGTCGACTGTGTCAGGAGCTCATTAAACTCCGAGCGAGCGTTGTAGTAGTATTCTTCCGTATGCTCGTGTGTCTTGTTCTCGGCAATAAGGGCGTCCGGTTGGTCTCGAACGATCTCATAAAAGGTAGTTAATCGCGTGTTCAGATCGTTGATCGTTCCACCATCAGGATCCTGATCAAAAAAGACAGCACCGCCTCCCACGAACGGTTCGTGATACGCCACATATGTGGTCGGAAACAGCGCCGTGATTTCAGAGAGAAGCTGGCGCTTCCCACCCGCCCACTTTAAGATCGGCTCCACCATTCAATATAGATCTCCTCGGTATTAGCAAAAAACTGTCTCGTTAGAGTGGCAGTGGCACTTGATCAGTTCTCTTGAGATAGCATCCAGAGATTAGTCATCCGCAATACCACTGTACTTTTTCGGTACTACTGCAGTTTGGCAGAAAGACGGGGACAGAGGGGGGTGCGTCCAGCAAGCCATCGAAATAATCAACTGCGAATCGAGTTCCCTGACAACGAGACACGATTCCAGAACCGACTCTGTATCTCGAACAGCGATCCTGTTCATCGCCTCCGGGCCAACCTTTTCTCGACGACGTCGACGGTCGTGGCTCGTCGTACACCTAGTCGTCACGTCCTGATTATCGAGTGTCGCAGACACAGACGCCACCTTCCCGTATCTGATCCGTGACGTACTGGTGAACGCTGCGAGAGAGCGCGTACATACTATCCGCTTGCTTCTCTGTGGGCCGCTTGCCGCCGTAGTAGCTGTCCGTTCTGTTGTCGTCGTAGAGTCCCCGAAGCTCCCGTGTTGCCGTCCGCGAGAGCAGGCCGAGGTCCGCCGCTCGGTCGTAACAGTGCGTGTGGTCGTGGAAGTCGTCCAGCTCGTCAGCACCGACTGCGAGGGCGTAGGCCTCGATAGACCGCTCGGTTGCCCCGAAGCAAAGTTCGATGACAGCGGTGTAGTGTCCCTCTCCGTCGATCCGTGCGACCGCATCCAGCAGCCGACACGCCTTCGTGAGCTGCGTCTTCCAATCGTCGTCGGTCGCGATCGCGTCCTCGCGGTTCGGGACGCCGAACCCCTCCTCGTTGAACGCGTCGATAGCCGCATCGAGAGCCGTCCGAATATCCTGCGGATCGGACTCCTCACTCATCGAGATCACCGTGGAAAACCATGTTCCGGACTGTCTGGAACTTCTCTGTCTCGTGGATTACGATCCCATCGCTGAGCACCTCCCGTATCTCGGCGATGTACTTCGGGACCGCCTGAAGCGCCTCGACGTCGATCTCGTATTCGTACCGGCCGTTCTCGAACTCCTCGTCTTTGAGTGCCTGTTTGACCTGATTCGCCGCTCGCTGGTTTGCCATCCGGTCTTCCTCAACGAGCACCCAGAGATCGATGTCGCTCCGCCGGTCCGCTTCGCCCCGCGCGACACTGCCGTACAGAACGATCCCGATCACGCCGTTGAGTTCGTCGCAGAGTTCGGTTGCTGCTGCTCTCACCGGTTCTTGAAACTCGGCCTGAGGAATCTGTAGATAGGGGTCGTCCGGGACGTGGAGCCGCTCCTGGTTGATTCGGACCCATCGCGTGTTGCCCTCGCGTCGTTCGGCGACGAGATCGTTTTCGGAGAGTACGGTTACCGCCTTGGAGACGCTCGGCTGCGAATACTCCACTGCCTCGACGAGGTCACTGATCGAGAACTCCTCCGTATGATGACGGCATAAGAAAGAGAGAACCGTTTCTGTGGCCGTACTGCCGAATAATTCCCCGCTTTGGAGCGGGATATCGAGAAGTATCTGTAACCCGTCTTCGGCCACAATATTCGAGCTACTTTTCATAGCGAAGGATATGTTTCTCTTTCTATTTAAACTTTATATAAATACGGTAGCTCGGTTTATAATAGATAGCGTTGTGAGAGTCAGCAGCGGCCGGGAGTGGCTCTAGATGTCGTCGAGGTATCCCCTCCGTTGTTCCATCTTCTCTTTTTGCGAGCGCTGGTCGTAGTGCTGGTCGATGACGTCAGGCGTCACGTCCGCCCGATCGCCGACCACCGTCTCGGGCACGTCACTCTGTAGGTAGTGCGTGATCGCGCCACGACGGAACGGATGCGGACTAACGCTAGACGGACACTTCGATGCTGCGCGACTCATCGTGACCTCACAATCGGCCGGTTCACGGTCGTGTGGACACGCTTGGCCGTACTCGCACGGACGGGACATTCGGTAGCATTTCATCCGAAAGCTAGACTTTGAAATCCGGCCGCCGCTCGTCGTAAGAAGCGAGTTCCGGCCGTGGTCATCCGTGACGTCAGGCCGCCGCTCCCGGATCCAGTCGTCGAGGACGAGACAGACCTCGTTCGAGACGACGATGATCCGCTCGCCTTCCCGCTTGTTCTTGAGTGGCGTGTCGGTATCGGGTCGATGTCGAAGCCGGAGCGACTGCTCTTCCGGGTCGTAGTCTTCGACGTCGAGCGCTCGCACCGAGCCCATCCGAAGCATCGTGTGCCACAGGAGCGTCGCAGTCACGTGGTGGATCGAGGCGTACTCGTATCGCTCGAGGTACGCGAGCATCGTCTCGGCGTCGTCGGTCTCAAGCATCACGTCGCGACTGTTCTCTCGGGGCGTGATATCGGGCGAGCGGACCTTCTTGTGGAGGTCCTGTTCGACGGCGTCTATTGACTCTAGCCACTTCACGAAGACGCGTAGCGTGTCCATCTGCGTCTTCTCGCTCACCTTCGTGAGGTCGCCGACGTTGCGCCGCCAGAGCCGGAACTCCTGAAGCCGCCGGCCGGTCAGCTCGTTCAGGTTCTCGATGTCGTGTTCCGCACACCATCGGAGCAGGAAGCTCAGGCGTGACTTGTGAGAGGCCACCGTTGCGTCCGCAACCGAGGTTTCTTTCTCCGCGATGTACAGCTCGAATGCCGTTTCGGGGTCGATTGGTTCGAGTTTTATGGTTCGTTCGGTCTCGAACCACACGAAGGCGCGGCCTTCGACACCCGTTCAGCGAATCACCAACGTTTCCGCGTTGGGGTCGCTATCCCGTCGCGCCCGTATCG
This sequence comes from Halorubrum sp. Ea8, assembly GCF_002252925.1. Taxonomy (NCBI): domain Archaea; kingdom Methanobacteriati; phylum Methanobacteriota; class Halobacteria; order Halobacteriales; family Haloferacaceae; genus Halorubrum; species Halorubrum sp. Ea8. The sequence continues at coordinate 37,672 of NZ_NHPF01000076.1, read as the reverse complement.
TTCTAATCGCATGACTGCGTCGGGGTAGACGCCGTAATAGCGCGAGGCGCGTTCTTTCGTTCAACAGGTGGTCGTCCACTGGTGTATCGGTGGGGTTCACATACATCCAAACTGAACTCAGTAGAGAAAGTCAATCGTTGATTGACTTATTAAATGGAGCAGCGGATACCCCAGGAGACTCAGCGTACCCTCGTGGACAGCTGCTACTCGCCGACGCTGTTGAGCGCGCTGTTCAGCTCGAAGAGTTCTCGGACGACATCGCTGTCCGCGACCCGGTACCGACGCGGTGACGTGTTCGGAACTTCCTCGATGAGTTCCACCTCAATCAGGAGGTCGGTGTAGTTACCGACGGTCTGACGCGTGACGCCGGCGTGTTCTGCGAGTTGGGTCTTGTTGAACTCGCGGTTCGGCGGGAGATCGAGCAGCGCGTCTACGAGAATCGGGATCGCATCGTGCTGCGTGAGGTACAGCCACCCGCTCGGGTGCTCCTTCCGGAGTTCCTTCTTTGCTCCGCGGTCATCTGCGTGCTCCATACTACTCGTGTAGAGGGAGTCCGTCTGTGTGTATAATTACTTCTACTAGCGTTAACGGCCGGTAACGGTGTTATTCGTCTTCGATGACGTCGTAGGTGTCCGGATTCGAACCCTGATCGTCCGCCGCGACCCGCCGAACCAATTCCCGGCGGATATCTTCCATCACACCGTCAAGCGGGGAAGTCGTTTCTGTCTCTTCCTCGGTGGCCACATCTGAACGGACGCTTCGAGCGCTGTTATCCGTTCGGGTCCGACGAATCGCCGGGCGATAGACGATTGTCGGTATTCGGAGTCGCTGAGGGCATCTGCCGAAAGAATATAACCGAGGGTACCGTACCGGCAGACATGGTTATTGTCAGCGACGACGACGTTCTCGGCGGCGAACCCCGAATTGACGGGACGAGAGTCGGTGTTCGCCACGTCGCTGCTCGGATGATCGACGGCGGTCAGTCACCCGCTCACGTCGCAGACCAGTTCGACCTCTCACTTTCCGATGTCTACGAGGCGCTCTCGTACTACTACGCGCACATCGAGGAAATGCGCGAGCTTGAACGAGAGAACGAAGCGGCGTTCGATCGCGTTCGGGAGTCGTCGCTGAAGCCGAAAGAAACAGTTCAGTGACGACCGCTCGAATCCTTCTTGACGAACACGTCGGTCGCGTCTTCGAGCGACTGCTTCGGGAACGCGGACACGAGGTCGAACAGGCGAAAGATCGGTTCGGCGAATACACGACTGACGACGCATTGCTGCAGTGGTGTGCGGACAACGGTGTCGTTCTCGTGACGAACAACGCCAGCGACTTCGAACCGCTGCACCGGGAACACGACCACGCAGGGATACTGCTCTACTACGAGCAGGCCCTTCCAGACACTGATCCCGAGGGGCTGGCCAGAACTGTTGACGAGGTCTTCAACCAGTACGGAACGGACGGCGTCACGAACGAACTGGTCGATCTCGGCGAGTGGTACGAGTGGCTTCACGCGTAGCGCTTAGTCCGACCGCCGAGATGCCGATCTCAACCCCCTGAATTCAGCCGCCTCACGACTGAAAGGTCTAGTCGTTCGACAGTCGAAGTAGCGCCCGTCGCGCCCGTCACGTTTTTTATCGGAGCAAACGTGACGGCGGCCGGGTGTATATAAACTGAACCCCCAGTGGCGGGTTTGAGTTCGTCACGCGACGTGAGGGATCGTCGCCTTCGCGCGGTTCAGGAGTTGCGGTGAGCGCCACTTCCACTTTCACCGTCCGTCCATGGCTCACCCCTTTTAGACGCCTCGTCGTCTCCACCACTATGCACACCCGTTCCCGACGACCGACCGCCGACCTCCCGGAACTCGCACCCGAGGTCACGCTCGTCGACGTCGACGACGAGCTCGGTGTCACGCCCGTCCAGGCGCTTCTCCTCGACCGAGTGCTCGGCGGCGACGACCCGGCGTTCTGGGTCGACGGCGCGAACAGCGCGAACACCACGCGCCTCCGCGAGCTCGCACCGGCCGATCGCGTGCTCGACCGCATCGAGGTGGCACGCGGGTTCACGGCCCATCAGCACACCGCTCTCCTCGACCGGCTGGCCGGTCGGCTGGCCGCCCGAGAGACGCCGTCGGTCGTCGTCGCGACCGGACTCGACGGGATGTATCGCGCCGCCGACGTCGACGGCGAACTCGCGGAGCGGATGTTCGTCCGTGCGGTCGCGTCGGTCGCGCGCGTCGCTCGCGTCCACGACGTACCGGTCGTCGTGACGCGGCGTCGCGAGGACGACTTCTCGCGGCCGCTACGCCGCGCCGCGGCGACGTGCCTCCAGTGCCGAGCGACGCCGTTCGGGCCCCGCTTCGAGGACGCGGAGGGCGACGCTGAGACGCTCGTGTACCACACGGACGACGGGTGGCTCCAGACGACGCTCACCTACTGGCGGGAGGTCCTCGAACACCGCGCCCGGATGCACGAGGCGTCGGCGCTCGAACGCACGCCGGTCACATCTGGACTCCGGTAATGGGTCGGACGAATCCGACGTACCGAGACCGGTTAGGCGCGATCGAAGACGAGTGGGGGGCGTTCCGGCGGGCGCTCCGGCGAGCGGATCAGCACCGATTCGACGACCTGTTCGTGTACGCCCGCGATCACGCCGACGCCGCGGGGACTCTCAACCACCCGGATCCGCTGGCACCCGTCTGGATGGCGATCCTACTTGAACAGGAACGGCGGATCGACGAGCTCGAGACGCGGGTCGAAGCGCTCACCGACGGGGAAGCGTGACCCTCACGGTGGATTTCCTCGGTGACGGTCGCGTCGCCGAGTGGACGCTCGCGTCGGACGGTGTCGCTCGCCGCGTCCGCGAGAGCTACCGGCCGACGCTCTTCGTCGGCGACTCGGCGGACGACCTCTACGGGCGACGGGGCGGCTCCGATCCGACGCCGCCCGCTCGCGACGGGCTCTCGCACGTGCTGAGCGAACTCCGGTCGTTTCTCGCCGGACAGGAGGCGGTCGCCGGGCTCGGCGTCGAGGAACACCGCCAGACGTTTCGGACGACAGCCCGCCCGCTCCTCCGCATCGACGCGACGTCGATCGAGGCGGTCCGAACGGTCGCGAAACGGGTCCGCCGGTTCGACCGTCCGGACGCGTACACCTGCTACAACGTCGACCTCACGCGACAGCTGCGATACTGCCTCGAAACGGACACGCCGGCTGGCCCCGACCGATCGGTTCGCGACCTCCGGACGGTACGCCTGGATTTCCCCGGCCACGAATCGGGCGTCGAGTCGCTGCCGCGGCTCTCCGTCGGCGGTGACCGAATCGATTCGTCACCGCGAGGGGTCGTGGAAGGCGTTCGGGCGGCGCTCGATGAGCGCGACCCCGATGTGCTAGTCGTGTCGACGGCCGACCTCGTTCCGTTGCTGTTCGAGGCGGCCGACGCGTACGACGTCGACCTCGAACTCGGACGGAGACCGGGGTACACGAAACTCGCCGGCGAGTCGACGTACACGTCCTACGGGAACGTGGGGCACTCGCCGGCGCGGTACGCGGTCCCCGGACGCGTCATCGTCGACGAGTCCAACTCGTTCTTCTATCACGAGTCGGGGCTCGAGGGGTGTCTCGACCTCGTCAAGCGCTCCGGGTTGCCCTTACAAGAGCTCGGGTGGGCCTCCATCGGACGCGTGTTGACGGCGATGCAGATCCGGGAGGCCCGGAACCGTGACGTGCTCGTTCCGTGGCGGGCGTGGCGGCCGGAACTGTTCAAACCGGCGTCGACGCTCGATGACGCCGACCGCGGTGGAACGACGTTCGCTCCTGATACCGGTGTCCACGAGAACGTTCACGAACTCGACTTCGCGTCGCTGTATCCCAACATCATCCGGACGCGCAACATCTCGCCCGAGACCGTTCGGTGCGGGTGCTGTGACACCGACGATGTGCCGGGACTGGGCTACGCGATCTGCGAGCGCGACGGTTACCTCCCTGACGTGCTCGGGCCGCTGATCGACGCTCGGCTCGCGATCAAGGCGCAGATTCCCGACGCCGACGACGACGAGCGCGAGCGGCTGGAAGCCGCCTCGTCGGCAATCAAGTGGATCCTCGTGTCTTGCTTCGGGTATCAGGGATTCAGCAACGCCAAGTTCGGGCGCATCGAGTGTCACGAAGCGATCAACGCGTACGCTCGCGAGCTCCTCCTCGACGCGAAGGCCGCCCTGGAGGATGCCGGATGGCGCGTCGTCCACGGAATCGTCGACTCCGTCTGGGTGACGCCCGCCGAGGGTCGCGAACAGCGTCCGCTGACGGCGGTCGCCGACGAGATAAGCCGGGACGCCGGCATCGAACTGGAGTACGAGTGCGCGTTCGACTGGGTGGCGTTCTGCCCGATGCGAAGCTCGGAGTCGGGAGCGCTGACCCGGTACTTCGGGAAGCGACGGGGCGAGGAGTACCCCGAGACGGGGCTCGGTGACGCGGTCAAGACCCGCGGCATCGAGGGGCGACAGCGCTCGACGCCGGAGTGGGTCGAGGGCGTGCAAGCCGAGGCGCTCCGCGCGTTCGACGAGACGCGGTCGCCGGAGGCGGTGTGTGACGTGCTTCGGCGCCGGCTTCGTGAGCTCCGTGACGGCGCGGTCGATCCCACCGGGCTCGTCGTCGACAACCGCGTGTCGAGGGACGTCGACGACTACTCGGCGGAGACGCTCACCGTGGCCGCCCTGAAACGGGCACGGATCGAGGGGGCCGGGGTGGCACCGGGACAGACCGTGCGATACGTCGTCGTCGACGCGAACGCGCGCGGCGCTGCGCGCGTCCGCCTGGAGTTCGAGGAGGTCGACCGATACGATACCGAGTGGTACGAGGACGCCGCCGTGCGCGCCGTGGAGAGCGTGCTCGCTCCGGTAGGGTGGCGCGACGGAGCGATCAGGCGGTACCTCGCCGGAACGAGGGACGAGACGCTAGCGGGATACTGAGGTCGCGGTCCGGTTGAGACCCCGCTTGTCAGACGATCTCCGTCCGAGTCAGTCGATTGCGGCGCACGGAGAGTGCGGCGTGGGGCGGAGATCGGGACCGCCGCTCAAGCGATTCCGGCGCCGCCGAGGATCAGCCGGACGCCGATGACCGTCAACAGCCCGAGGACGGTCCCGCGTCGGAGCCGCTCGCTCACGCGCTCGCGGAGGCGCTTTCCGACCGCGACGCCGGCGACGGCGGGGACCGCGGCGGCGACCGACGCGAGGGCGAGCCCGAGGTCCGGGTAGAGTCCGAGCGCGCCCGCCGCGACGACGCGCAGGCCGTTGATCCCGACGAACACGAGCGCGACGACGCCGACGAACAGCCCGTGCGAGAGGTCGAAGCTCCGCACGAACGCGACGAGCTGCACCCCCACGTTCGTCGCGCCGAACAGGACGCCGGAGACGGCGCCGACGGCGCCCATGACGAGCGGCGTGTCGGCGACCGCCCGGTCGCTGACGACGGGCGGGGGAGGCAACGGGACGGCGCGCTGGGCGCTCGCCACGAACGCGAGCGAGACGAGTCCGAGCAGCGCGCGCACCGGCGCCTCGGGGAGCCGATCGAGCAGGGCCATCCCGAGGATCGTGCCGACCAGCGCGGCGACGAGCAGCGGTGCGAACCGAGTTCCGCACGTGCGGAGCTCCTCGCGGGTGAGGTCGCCGACCAGCGCGACGTTCACGGCGAACATCGGGAGGATCATGAACGCGACGGCGGTCGCGGGGTCGAGCGTCGTGGCCAGTACCATCGTCCCGACGACGGCGAAGCCGAACCCCGCGACCCCGTTGACGGCGCCCGCGACCGCGACGACGAGGGCTATCGCCGCCGCCAGTTCGACGGAGAGCGCGAGGGTCATACGTTCGAGACGTGATCCCTATTTATAAACGACCGTTGCCTGTGCGGCGGCGGGGCACGGGCGCGCGAAGCCGAGTTTCCGGAGCATCCGCCTTGGGCTCGGCCGCGTAACGGTGTGTGCGATCACACCGCACGATCGGCCGAGGCTCATACCGCTCGGCCGTCGTGTTTCACGCATGCTTCAGACCGGACAGACGGCGCCGACGTTCGAGCTCCCCGGGGCGGGGGGCGGGCGGATCGACACGCACGGGCTGGCCGAGTACGTCGACAGCGGGTGGGCGGTCGTGGTGGTGTTCTACCCGTTCGACTTCCACCCGGTGTGTACCAGCCAGATGTGTACGCTGCGGGACAGCGAGGCGCTGTCCCTCCTGGAGAACACCGTGGTGCTCGGGATCTCCACCGACGGCGTCTACAGCCACCGCGCGTTCGCGGAGGAACACCGGATCGACTTCCCGCTGCTCTCGGACAGCGACGGTCGCGTCGCCGAGGCGTACGGCGTGCGCGCCGACGAGATGGACGACCACCGCGGGGTCGCGCGGTCGGCCCTCTTCGTGGTCGACCCCGACCGCACCGTCCGGTACGCGTGGCGGAGCGAGGAGCCGGCCGACGAGCCGGACCTTACGGCCGTCGAACACGCCGCGCGGTGTCACGGCGACGAGTGCGACCTGCCGGACGGGAAGTCGTACCTGTGAGCGCCGGCGGCGACGCGCCCCGCTCTTCCCCCACGCCGTCGCGCGATACCGCTACTCCGACGGCCGAGAGACGCCGAGCGGCTTCCGGCAGTTCTTACAGAGGAACAGGTCGTGGTTCTCGTAGAGTTGGAACGACCCGTCGTCCGCCGGTTCGAGTTCCGTCACCTCGCCCTCCGTTTCGAGGTCGTCGGTCGAATCGATGCTCGCCTCGCACTCCGGGCATTCAAGTGTGTCAGACATACGCAAGCATACAATTTATTAACAGATAAACATAGTCGGGCAGTGCGGCGGCGATACACACGCGGCCCCGGGACGGGGTATCGGGGCGTCAGAGACGGCGTATCGGGGGGACAAAAACGGCGGACCGGGATATCGCGGCGCCCCGCTAGTCGAAAACGAGCGAGTCGCGGTGGTGGTCGACGGCCCGGTCGATCCACTCGTCGACCGGTTCGCTCGGCTCGTCGAGGAACTCGAAGGGGTCGCCGGTTCCGCACCCGTCGAGGTCGACCGTCCGATCCAAGGCGCCTTCGAAGACGCCGAGCGACGGGGCTGTCCGGTACCCGTGGGTCGTCGAGGCCGACGACGGCGTTAGGACCCCTATGCGGGCGCCCGTTCGAAGAGCGACCCTCACTCGTCGCCCGCTGCGGGCGCGGCGGGGCCGATCACTCGACGTCGCCGTCCGCCTCCTCGAGCCCGTGCGAGCGGAGGAGGGTCTCCTCGCCGTAGTCGCGTAACATCCCGACGCTCTCGTCGGCTTTGATCGAAGTGATCACGAACTTCGAGCTCGTCCGTTGGATACCGTCTACGGCCTCGAACTCCTCGACGAGGGTTTCGACCATGTCGCGGGACGGGAGCCGCGAGACGACGATGAAGTCGGTGTCGCCCATCATGAAGTAGACCTCGTTCACGCCTTCGATATCGGCCAACTCCCGCCCGACCTTCTCCTGGTACCCCTCTCCGAACTCGGCGAGAACCTCGGTGATGACCGTGAGACCCAGTCCGGCCTTCTCGAAGTCGATCTCGAACAGATCGTTTTTGATCACCCCTCGTTCCTTCATGTTCTTGATCCGATAATGAACGGTCGACTTCGGGATACCCGTCTCCTCTTGGATGCGTTCGGGGCTGGTGGAGTCGTTCTCGGCGATCGAGCGCAGGATGCGAACGTCCCGGGCGTCGAGGCTCATCTGTCCCGCACCTCTGAGCGGGTCCGACCGCGCGCCGACCGAGTGTCAGTCATACTCGTACCGTGTCGGTAGCTGAGTAAATAGACTTGCCTCCGCGGACCCGCTCGGGAGTCGAGGATTCGGTCCGGAGCTCCGGTGGTATCCGGACGTCCTCGCGACGGTACGGACGGCCGGAGGCGTCGGTTCGTCCCCCGCTCGCCGCGGCCCCTCGTTCTTGCTATATATCGATCAGTATCAGTAATAATCGATATAATACGATACCGGTCGCACGATACCGGAAAGTATCGGTATAGTAACCTATTATAAACCTGTTTAACGGATCCACGCCTGCGTTCGCCTGATGTCACGTGATTCGGGGCGTCAAGGGGACGCGGTATCACGCCGAAAATACCTGCTCACGTCGGCCGCTATCGGGGCGGCCGGCCTCGCGGGGTGCAGCGGCAACAGCGACGACGGCAGCGACGGCGGCGACGGGGGCGACGGGGGGAGCGGGAGCGAGAGCGATGACAGCGGCAACACGATGGAATCCGGGTCGTCCGGACCGGCGACGGTGACGGCCGAGGGGTCGTCGACGGTGTACCCCATCTCGAACAAGGGCAGCTCCTACTGGAACTCGAACTCGCCGGCGAGCGACGGCGAGTACTGGGGATCCAACGACGAGTCGTCGGTCGCCGGGTGGGACCAGATCGAGACCGATCAGAACATCGCCGACTACTTCGCCGGTCTCTACGGCTTCGAGCCGACCGGCGAGCGGTCGAACCCGCCGTTCGCGACCCGCGTCGCGCTGAGCCACTCGGGAACCGGCTGCGAGGCGGTCCGGGACGGCCTCGTCGACATCGGGAACTCCTCCGGGCCGATCACGGCCGAGCTCGACATCAGCGAGGAGCAGCGCGACGAGAACTACGTCGACCACGTCGTCGGCCGCGACGGACAGCCGGTGTTCGTCAGTCAGGCGATCTACGACGCCGGCGTCGAACAGCTCACCGGCGAGCAGATCCGCGGCATCTACCAGGGCGACGTCACCAACTGGAGCGAGGTCGGCGGCCCCGACAAAGAGATCTACGTGGTCGGCCGCGCCGAGGGCTCCGGAACCGACACGTCGTTCCGCCTGAACATGCTCGGTGACGCCGACGCCCCGATGGACGTCGACACCCGTCTCGGCCAGAACCAACAGGTCCAACAGGTCCTCCAAGACAACGACAACGCCATCGGCTACATGGCGCTGGCGTTCTCCGGATCGGGGATCCAGGCGATCGCGATCGACTTCGAGGGCACCGTTTACCGCCCGGACCCCGACGCCGAGAACACCATCTTCGACTCGGAGTACCCGCTGAACCGGGACCTGCACATGTACACGCGGATCACGGAGGAGACGCCCGAGGGCACGGACATGCGCGAGGCCGCGTTCCTCAACATGTTCCTGACCGAATTCGGCCAGAAGACGTTCGTCGAGGACGTCAACTACATCACGCTGCCCACGTCCGACATCGAGGCCGAGCGCGAGAAGCTCCCCGAGCAGGCCTGAGCCCGGCTCCTCGGTCCCGCGGACACCCGTCTCGCGGTCCGACCTCATTATATGTCACTCACTACCTCCCGAACCGATTGGCGCGCTGGCATCGAGCGACGGCTGACCAGAACGCGGGAGTTCGTCGACGACGCGGACCCGGAGGCGCTGGCGGTGGTCATCGCCTCGATGGGGTCGCTCTTGACCGCCTTCGTCGGGTTCCTGTTGGCGTCGCCGTGGACGGCCGTCCCGCTCGGAGCGTTCCTGATCGCCACCGGCTACGGCTGGGTACGCCATCAGGCGCTCGTCGCCCGCGCGGTCACCTTCGCGATGACGACGGTGACGCTCGTCACGCTCGGGCTCATCGTCGTGTTCATCTTCGCCGAATCGATCCCGGCGTTCCGGTACGAGGCGGCGAGCGTCTTCGGCGTCTCCGTTCCGGGACTCGGGATGTTCGCGCAGACCCGCTGGGACGCCGTCTCGGATCCCGTCCGGTACTCGCTGCTGCCGATGATCCACGGAACGGTGATGGTGACCGCCATCGCGACGCTGGTGGCGGGGCCGCTCGGCGTCGCCGCGGCGCTGTTCATCGCCGAGATCGCGCCGCCGCGGGTCCGCGAGCTCGTGAAGCCGGGGATCGAGATACTGGCGGGGATCCCCTCGATCGTGTACGGCTTCATCGGGTTCACCGTCATCAACCCGTGGGCGAGCGACGCGTTCGCCCTCAACGGCGGCTCGACGTACCTGTTCGTCGGGATGGTCGTCGGGCTGATGGCGCTGCCGACGGTCGTCTCCGTGGCCGAGGACGCGCTGACGAGCGTGCCGGACGTGATGAAGAACGGGTCGCTCGCGCTCGGGGCGACCGACTGGCAGTCGATGACCTCGATCACGCTGCCCGCGGCCTTCTCCGGCGTCTCGGCGGCCGTGCTCCTCGGGGTCGGGCGGGCGATCGGCGAGACGATGGCCGCGACGGTGATGCTGGCCGGAATTCCGCGGATCAGCGACCCGCTCGTGAACGTCTTCTACGGCTACGAGACGCTCACGTCTCTCATCGCGCGGGGGTACGGCAGCGCGAACGGGGTTCACGAGAGCGCGCTGTTCGCCGCCGGCGTCGTCCTCTTCGTCACCGTGTTGTGTCTGAGCCTCGGCTCGCAGTACATCGAGGCGCGGATGCGTCGCCGCCTGGGGGGCGCCGAATGAGCCGCGCCACGCAGACCGCGCTCGTCCGGGACGACCGCACGACGTACGAGGCGGCCGCCGGGGCCGCGGTCGGGCTCTCCGGCGTCGCCTTCGTGGTCGGCCTGGCGGCGCTGGTAGGCGCCGTCGAGATCGGCGACCCCGTCGCCGGCGTCGAGCTGTCGGTGGCGTTGGGTGCGGTGCTGCTCGCGTTGGGACTGGCGGTCGGCGGCTTCGGCGTCGCCTCGCGGCTGGGGTTCGTCGACGCGGCCCCCCAGCCCAGCGCGGGGGTCGTCGCCGCGGTCGCGTTCACCGCGATCTGGTTCGCGGCGGGGGTGACGGCGGCCGGAGCGGCCGGGATCGGGACGGTCGGCCGGCTCGGCGTCGGGACGGTCCTCGGCGGGGCCGCGTTCGCGGTGACCGCGCTCCCGCGCGAAGACGTCGGATCGACGGTGCCGGCGGGGGCGGTCGCCGTTCTCTGCGGGCTGGCGCTCCTCACCGGCGTCGTCGGTCCCGGCTGGGAGCGGGCGCTCGCCGGATACAACGCGACGCTGTTCGGCGACACCGTCGTTCCCGCCGTCGTGCTGTTCGCCTCGCTGGCGACCGGCTGGAGCGCCGCGAAGGCGTACGGGGGGTTCGGCGCTCGCGGGCGGAACGTCGGCGCGTACGTGCTCATCTACCTCGTCGTCGGCTCGATACTGGCGGTGCTCGTCGGGCTCGTCGCCTTCGTCACGGCGAAGGGACTCCCCGGGCTGTTGAACGGGGTCGGCGTCGGCGGGGAGACCCTCGTCCGGTGGCCGTTCCTGACCAACGGCGCCGGGCTGTTGGCCGACGTCGCGGGGGTGTTCCCCGCCCTCGTGGGGACGGTGTGGCTGGTCATCGGCGCCGTCCTCTTCGCCGTGCCGACCGGCGTCGGCGCCGCCGTGTTCCTCAGCGAGTACGCCGAACAGGGCCGGTTCACCGGCGCCGTCGAGGTGGCGACCAACGGCCTCTGGAGCACGCCGAGCATCGTGTTCGGCCTGTTCGGCGCCGCGTTCCTGATCCCCAGATTCGGCAATCAGAAGTCGCTGATCGCCGGCATGCTGACGCTCGGGTTCATGCTGTTGCCGCTGGTGCTGATCACGAGCCGGGAGGCGATACTCGCGGTGCCCGACGAGTACCGCGACGCCAGCGCGGCGCTCGGCGTCTCTAAGTGGCAGACGATCCGCAGCGTCGTCCTCCCCGCGGCGATCCCGGGCGTCACGACCGGCGTCATCCTCGGTGTCGGACGGATCGCCGGCGAGACCGCCCCGATCCTGCTGACCATGGGCGGCGGCGTCCTCCCGGCGAAGTCGGCCGCTCCGAACGTGTTGAGCGGCTTCCGACTGAGCGCGTCGCCGCCGTTCGTCAGCAACCCCGCGCTGTTGGAGGCGACGAGCGCGCTGCCGTACCAGCTGTACGCGCTCATCACCGCGGGACTGAGCGGGAACATCCGGAACCCGCAGGAGTACGCGTGGGGACTGGCGCTGACGCTGCTGCTCGTCGTGTTGGCCTTCTACGCGGTCGGTATCGCGACGCGCTACTACTTCAGACGGAAACTCCACCAATGAGTCAGACAGAGAACGCAGACGCCGAAGACGCCACGGACGCCACAGCGGTCACGGCGAATCGCACCGACGGCCGGCGGGCCTCCACGACCGCCGGCGAGACCGTCGAGGAGACGCGGCCGGAGTGGACGAGCTACGAGGCGAGCGGCGAGACGAAGGTCGCCGTCGAGGACCTCGACGTCCACTACGGCGACGACCACGCGCTGAAGGGCGTCTCGATGGACATTCCCGAAGAGAGCGTGACGGCGCTCATCGGTCCGTCCGGCTGCGGGAAGTCGACGTACCTCCGGTGTCTCAACCGGATGAACGACCGCATCCGCGCCGCCAGCGTCGACGGGACGGTCGAGCTCGACGGCGAGGACGTCTACCAAGACGGCGTCGACCTCGTCGAGCTTCGAAAGCGGGTCGGGATGGTGTTCCAGAGCCCCAACCCCTTCCCCAAATCGATCCGCGAGAACGTCTCCTACGGACCGCGGAAACACGGCGACATCGAGACGGGCCTCCTCGCGCGGTTGACCGGCCGCGCGGAGCCCGAACGCGAGGCACGGCTCGTCGAGCGATCGCTCGAGCGGGCCGCGCTGTGGGAGGAGGTGAACGACCGGTTGGACGACAACGCGCTCGGACTGTCCGGCGGCCAGCAACAGCGGCTCTGTATCGCCCGGTGTCTCGCCGTGGACCCGGAAGTCATCCTCATGGACGAGCCGGCGTCGGCGCTCGACCCGATCGCCACGGCGAAGATCGAGGACCTCATCGAGGACCTCGCGCAGGACTACACGGTCGTCGTCGTCACCCACAGCATGCAGCAGGCGGCCCGCGTCTCCGACCAGACCGCGGTCTTCCTGACCGGCGGCGAACTCGTCGAGTACGACGACACGGAGAAGATCTTCGAGAATCCCGAGAGCCAGCGCGTCGAGGATTACGTTAGCGGGAAGTTCGGGTGATCGCCGTGTCCCGCGAAGCGTACCGCGAGTCGCTGGACGAGTTGCGGGCCGACGTAGAGTCGATGGCGGACGGCGTGCTGTGGCAGCTCCGGCGAGCACTCGACGCGCTCGAAGGCGGCGACCGCGGGCTGGCCCGCGAGGTGATCGAGGGCGACGAACGCGTCAACCGGCAGTACCTCGACCTCGAGGGCGACTGCGTCGAGCTGATCGCGCTCCAGCAGCCCGTCGCCGCGGACCTCCGCTTCGTGGTCGCGTCGTTCAAGATACTCACGGATCTGGAGCGGGTCGGTGACCTCGCGACGAACCTCGCCCGGTACGCCCTCGCCGGGAGCGCGGACGTCGTCTCCGACGTCCGGGTCGGGGGGATCGGCGAGACCGTCACCGGTCAGCTCCGGGCGGCCGTCGACGCGTACGTCGACGCCGATTCCGAGGCGTGTCGAGCGATCGCCGACCGCGACGACGCGCTCGACGCGGCGTGTCAGAACGCCAGCGACGCGGTCGTTCGCGAGCTGATCGCCAGTGATCCCGATCGCTGGGAGATCGAGCGGCTGCTCGACGACGTGTCGCGGCTGCTGCTCACGATACGCGACCTGGAACGAATCGGCGATCACGCCGTCAACGTCGCCGCGCGCACGCTGTACATGAACGACGGTGACCTCGAACTAGTCTACTGACCATGGAGACCAGAAAGCTGCAGGAGGTCGGCGGCGGCACGTTCACCGTCTCGATTCCGAAGGGGTGGGCGAAGAGCCACGGCTTCGAGGTGGGGATGGAACTGCGGCTGTACACCCACCGTGACGGCTCGATCCTCGTCCGGTCCTCGGCCGCCGACGTCGACCGCCTCGGCGAGGCGACGATCGACATCGGCGACGACGCCGACACCGACGCCGGCGGCGGTCCCGAGGCCGTTCGACGCGCGGTTCGGACGGCTCACGCGGTCGGCTTCGAGACGATAACGCTGCGTCGGGCGGAGGCGTTCTCCGACGCGGAGCGCAGCGCCGCGCGGTCCGCGGTTCGCGGGTTGGTCGGGACGAACGTGCTCAGCGAGTCGGACTCGGAGATCACGATCAGACACCTCTTGGACACCGCCTCCGTCTCGGTCCGTCAGTCGGTCGTACAGCTCCGATACGCGGTCGTCTCGCTCCTCCGCGACGCGACCGAGGCCTTCGTTGACGCCGCGGACGCGCGGTCGAGGATCCGCGACCGCGCCGACGAGGCGCGCCGCTCCGCGGAGATGGTCACGCGGCACTTCTCTCGGTCACTGGTGTCACACGCCGAGCTCGACGCGCTCGGTGTCTCCCGGCCCGACCTGTTCGCCTACTACGCGGCCGCTCGCCGTCTCGAGGCAGTCGCCGACCAGGCCGTCCGGATAGCGGGGATCGGCGAGAAGCTGTCTGAGCCGCTCGCCGACGAGGCGGCCGCGGACGTGCGCCCCGTGGCCGACGGCGTCGCCCTCGCCGTCGACGACGCGGTGACGGCCGTCCTCGACGGCGACGGAGCGGCGGCCCGGCGGGCGAGGGAGCGGTGCGACGACGCCGCGGCGGGCATCGAGTCGATCGACGGGCGGCTGTACGGCGGCGCGGTCCCGGGGCCGGTCTCCGCGGCGGTCGCGCTGTCGGACGCGCTCGCGCGTCTAGAACGGGCGGCCGACTGCGCTCGGTCGGTGACGGAGACCGCCGCCGCCGCCGCGATCCGCGACGAGAACACGCGGAACTGACCGCTCGGACGGCGCGGTCGTCCGGCGTAGGACAGAGCGGCCGGCCCGACGCGGGCGGCGGGCGCGGCGTCGACGCTCGACGCTTCTCCGGCATCCACGCGACTGCCGGGAGACGCGCTTATCCGTCGATCGCGGGGCGATACTCCTCGACGAGGGCCTCGACCTCGGCCCACGGGACCGGCGGCTCCATCGAGTCGAGCGCCTCGTCGAGCGCGGCCAGTCGGTCGCCGAACCGCGCGGTCCACTCGGGCTCGGCGCGCGCGGCGAGCCGCTCGCCGGCGGTCTCGTGACGGGCGCGGACCTCGTCGAGTCGCGGCCCGATCCCCGACGGCGGGGGGTCGCCCTCGCGCTCGGCCCACGTTCGGAGCGCCGCCAGCTCGGCCCGGACGTCCGCGATCAGCAGCGACGCGACGCGGTGTCGAACCGTCGCCGCGGCCCATCTGGCCGCCGCGCCGCGCTCGCTCCCGGCGGCCTCCCCGTCGGCGGCGAGCGATTCGACGGCGGCGTCGAGCTCGTCCACCGACGCCGCGAGCGCGTCGACGTCGGCGTCGAGTTCCTCGACGCGCCGGTCGGAGTCGGCGAGCCATCCCTCGAAGGAATCGATCTCGAACTGGAGGTCGTCGGCGGCGCGCTGGACCTCGGTCGCGGCGGTCGTCACCCGCTTGACCCGTCGCGCGATCTCGTAGAGATCGCCGTCTCCCTTCATGTCGAGCACCTCCTGAACGGCGTCACCGAGGTCGTCCGCGCGGCTCTCGACGTCGGCGAGACGCGCGTCGAAGTCGTCGAGGCGCCCGGACACGGGAGCCAGGTCCGCGACCGGAGCGGCCGCCTCCCGCGCGCCGTCCAGCTTCCCGGCCGCGAGCTCCGTCCGCGTCTCGGCGGTCGTCACCACGAGCGACGCGTTCGCGACCGCGTCGTCGACGGCCGCCCGGCGGACGACCCCGTCCCGGGCGACGATCGCGAGCGTCTCTCGCGTCTCGCCGGCGCCTCCACCGTCGTCGACGACGGCCGCCGCTCGTTCGACGGACGCGCCGTCGAGATCCGCCGGCTCGCCGTCGGGCGTCTCAGTCATCCGCGTCACCCCGCGGACGGCGTCTCCGACAGCAGTTCGTCGAACAGCGCGTCGACCCGCTCGGCGATCTCGTCGCGGATCTCGCGCACCTCCGCGAGCGGGCGACCGTGCGGGTCGTCGAGCCCCCAATCGCGGTTCTCGCCGTTCCACGCCGCCGGGCAGACGTTCGACGCCGAACAGCCCATCGTGACGACCAGGTCAACCGCCCGCAGCTCGTCCGGCGTTACCTCCCGCGGCGTCCGGTCGCCGAGCTCGACGTCCAGTTCGCGCATCGCCTCGACGACGACGTCGTGGACGCGATCGGCGGGGCGCGTCCCGCCGGTGACTATCTCGATCCGATCGGTCGCCTCGCGGCGGTCGCGCTCGCGACGGGCGAACGCGGCCGCCATCTGGCTCCGTCCCGCGTTTCGGACACAGACGAACGCGATCCGGTGGTCCGGTCGATCGCTGTGATGGCTCACGACACGGTATGCGCGGGGCATCAGTAAAATCGTTACTCGGGACCGATACGGAGGGCTATAGAGCGATATAGCGATCCGTGAGCGTCGGAACCCTCCTTCAGGGTCGTCACGTTCCGGACCGTCGCGACGGCGTCTCAGGCACCGGATCGACAGAGGCGTCGTCGAGGCGGTCCGGGGGAGGCCCGGGGACGCGGCGCGCTACTCGATCCGCTCGCCGGCCGCCTCGCGATTCCCGAGTCGGTGCGCCTCGTCCCACTCCTCGAAGACGCCGTGCTCGGTCATCGTCTTCATTCCGGCGAGCGCCGCTCGGAGTTTGAGTCCGACGAGCGGGACGTCGGCGACGGTGATGACGACGTCCGCCTCGACGACCGCTCCCGTCCGGAGAACGGCGTCGACGAGGTCGACGAGGGCGTCGTCGTCAGACTTCGTCGGACGCATCCGTCCCTCCGTCGAGTTCGGGCGTGAACGTGTACGGCGGCCACGGACCGGTGAACCGCACCTCGATACCGGGGTCGGCCGCGACGTCATCGAGCAGTAGTCCGACGGCCTCCCGTTCGTCGTCGGTCGCGAGGACGGCGAAGCGAGCGAGGACGTCGACGTTCTCGTCGGCATCGCCGATGTCCAACCCCGCTCTCGAACGGTCGCCGAGGTCGACGAGCTCCGTCGCCTCGCCCCCGAGACGATCGGCGAGATCGGCCGCCTCCGCGCGACGCTGTTCGTCGAGCAGTCGGTCGAGGCGGGTCTCGTACCGCTTAGTGAGCAGAAACCGCGTGCCCTCGTCGGCCTCGTTTCGGCGCTCGGCGAGGGCGCGGAGGTCCGCGTCGGTCGCCTCGAGCTCGTCGCGGGCGGCGTCCTCGTCCCAGACGACCTCGACGCGGTACTCCCACCGCTCGGCGAGCGCGTCGAGGTGGTCGGTCAACCGTTCGGACTCCGCGTCGAGCCACGAGCGGACCGCGTCGTCATCGCCACGGATGACGGTGTCGAACTGGAACGGCAGCGGCGTCCCGAACGCCTCGCCCGCGTCGTCGACGACGGACTGGTGGGCGAGTATCCAGCGTCGAATCCGCGTCGCGGAGTCCGAGTCGTAGAGCGAACCGCAGTCGTGGACGACGGCGGTCAGTCCCGCCTCGCGGACGAGCCGAACCGGTTCGTCGTCCAGTCCGGTCGTCGACAGCGACTCGTCGCCGTCGGGAGCGACGCAGTAGAGATATCTCCCCTCGTCGAACGCGGTCTCAGTCACGGCTCGTCTCCCCCGGCACCGCGCCGCGTCGGTCGCGGTCCAGTCGGCGAACGGCGTCCGAGACCAGCGAGTCGAGGTCGCCGCGCAGCCGATCGACGTCGTCGCCGATCTCCGCCTCCGCTTTCAGTCGCTCCAGTTCGTCCTCCATCGCCGCGAGCTGACGGCCGAGCCGCTCGATCTCCTCGTCCGTGAGCGACTCCGACTCCATCCGGCGGACGGCCTCCCGCTCGAGCGCCTCGACCAGCAGCTCGACGACGGTGACGACGAGCGCCGTCAGCCCGTTCGTCGCCTCGTCGCCGTCGATATCTATCGTCGTCATCGGTCGTCGGTACCGTCGGCCTCGGTCGTTCGCTCGGCGGGCCGTCCGTCGCCGGTCGTCCCGTCGGGGTCGTCGCCGTCGTCAGTCGTTCCGTCGGGATCGTCGCCGTCGCCGGTCGTTCCGTCGGGGTCATCGCCGTCGCCGGTCGTCCCGTCGGGGTCATCGCCGTCGCCGGTCGTTCCTTCCTCGAGGTCGACCGTCTCGACGTCCGTCGACGCCCCTCGTTCGGGTGACGCCCCGAGTCCACGCCGCTGAGACGCCGCCTCGACGCGCTCCGTGTCCGTTCCCTCGGGGAACTCCAGTCCGTACTGGGAGGCCGTCTCGAACGAGGCGATCGCCGCTCGGAGCTCGATGCCGAGCAGTTCCGTCTCCCCGACGGAGACGGCGATATCGGCGTTGATGACGACGCCCTTGTCGAGGAGCATCTCCACGACGTCGGCGAGGTTATCCGTCTGCCGGGTCGGGGCCGTTCCGTCAGTCATCCTCGGTCCCCGTTCGCTCGCTCGCGCCTTCGAACCGCTGCCCGTAGATGCGGGGGCGATTCGGCGCGGTCGAGTAGCGCGTCTCCTCGGGCACCGTCGAGAAGCGGGTCGCGCCCCCGAGATCCGGCCGCGACGTCGCCATCGTCGAGACGGCGGTCGGGTTCCGCGAGTTCGGCCGACCGACGGGCTCGGTTCGGTCTCGGTTCGTTTCGACGACATCGCTGAGCCGCTCGCGGGCGTCGAGGATGCTCTCGCGGAACTCGGCGACCGAGTCGCTGATCGCCTTCTGGATGGCGGCCTGCTTCGACTCGTCGGTCTCCAGCAGTCCGAGTTCGGGCTTCGACGGCGCCGTCCCGTCGTCCGAGGCGTCGGCCGCGTCGGCGTCATCGCTCTCGTCGGCGCCGTCGAAGCCCGAGGCGCCGTCGAGGAGCCCGTCGTCCGTCTCGGCGTTTGCGCCCTCGGCGTCGTCGGCGAACAGGTCGGCGACGGCCGCGTCGAACTCGCGTTTGTTCCGCCAGAACTCCCGGACGTCGACCGCGCTCCAGAGGTCCGTGAGTTCGACGAGTTCGCCGAGATTCCGGAGTTCCACGGCGTCCTCCGGGTCGCCGCCGGCGACCGCCTCGGGGACGTCCCCCGCATCGACGGCGTCGGGGAGTTCACTCACGTCGACCGCGTCGGGGAGATCTCCGAAGTTGATCGTCTCCAACACGTCCTCGGCCTCGTCGGCGACGTCGCGGAACTCCTCGAAGATCTCCGCGGCGCGTTCGCGCTCCGCCGGGCCGTCGTCGAGACCGGCCAGTTCGCGCAGGCGGACCTCGACCTCCCGGACGAGTTCGCCCGCCTCCTCGACGGCGTCGGGCGTGTGCTCGACGGTGACGACATCGTCGATGCCGTCGCCATCGTCCGTCGTGCGGTCGCCGTCCGTCATCGTTTCACCTCGACCCTCCCCTGGAGGTTTTCGTGTGCGGCCTCGGCCACCGCCAGTCGCTCCTCCAGCTCGGCCCGTCGCTCTCGGTACTCCGCCTCGGAGCGCTCGCCGAGCTCGTGGAGCAGGCGGTTCTCCTTGAGCTCGTCGCGGATCGAATCGACGTCGTGTAGCTCCTCGATCGCCATCGAGTGGAGGGTGTTAAGCAGCGAGACGAACGGCCTGAAGAGGAGGTCGTCGACGAGAAACATCTCACTGCGCCGCCCCGACCTCGATGTCGACGAAGTTGTACGGTGCCCACGGACCGCTGTACCGGACGGTCACGCCGTCGTGATCGTCCCGAACGGCCTGGACGGTCTCCGAGAACGCCTCGCGGTTGTCGGAGGCGACGAGATACGCCCGATTCAGCGCGAGGCGGTCGCTGAAGAGGTCGTTCTCGACGTCGCGCTCGGCGGCGGCCGCGAGGCGGTCGGCGATGTTCTGCAGGGCTGCCTCCTCGACGACCTCGCCCTCGTCGACGACGACCTTGACGCCGAGCTCGACGGTCCCGTCGACGTCGAGCAACGCCTTCCGGAAGGCCCGGCGGCCGCTCCGGAGGACGTTCTTGAGCGCCCGTCCGCTCTTGAAGACCATCCCGAACCGCATCGGGACGGCGGTGCGGCCGTCGCCGAACGCCATGACTTCCCGGAGCACCTCGTCGTGCGCGCGGACGTTCTCGTCCGACCGCTCGGGGTCGAGCGTGTCGATGTCGCTGACGACGGCCGAGAGCGTCCGGTACCGGACCGTCCGAATCGGCGTCCCGCCGTCGACGCCGGTGACGTCCAGTTCGAACTCCTCGTCGTCGACGACGCCGTAGGTGTAGATGTGATTTCCGTTCATCAGAGTGCGATGTTAACACAGGCTCGCTCCCCCGAATCAATATTTATTACCTCCATTGAAACGAACGGCGGCGAGTAAGACGGGATTTATTTCGACCGAGATCGGCTAGCAGCCGCATAATAAATAACAAAGCGGGGGACCGGAGTTGCAATGCCCGCCTCAGCATCACCCGACTCATCGAGTCTCGCGGAGGTTCTCGACCGCATCCTGGATAAGGGAATCGTCATCGACGTCTGGGCGCGGATCTCGGTCGTCGGTATCGAGATCCTGACGATCGAAGCGCGCGTCGTCGCCGCGTCGATCGACACGTTCCTGACGTACGCCTCGGAGATGTCGAAGATAGAGCAGGCCACCCAGACGGGCGACTTGGACGACATCCGCGACCTCGAGATCGAAACGACCTCCGCCCGGGAACACGAGCAGGCGATGGAGAAGCGTCGAGCCGGCGTCGACGCCTCCTAGAAGTGGTGGCCGCTGAACACGTGCTCGACCGAGGGTTCCGCTCGTGACACCGGACACCGACGGGTCGGCAGACGTCGAGTCGATCGACGGGGTCGGACCGGAGACGGCCGAGAAGCTCCGGGACGAGGGAATCGAGACGGTCGCCGACCTCCACGGCGCAGAGCGGAGCGACCTGTACGACGTCGGCGGCGTCGGCGCGGCGACCGCGTCGGAACTCGTTTCGCTCGTCGGCGATGCGCCTGAAGACGAAGGGACGGTGTCCGACGAAACGAGCGGCGACGAGCCGGAGAACCGATCGCACGACGAGCCGGGGGAGACCGGCGTCGCGGACGACGAGGCGTCGCCGGAGACGGCGGGGCTCATGACGGTCCGGAACAAAGCGATCGACGTGGCCCCGGATCTCACCGGACGCGACCTCGACGGCATCATCGAGGTCACGAACAGCGGCGAGGGATGGGTCGCGGTCGTCGAGACGATCGAACGGAAGTCCGTTCCGGACACGCAAGACATCCTCGGCCGGTACGAGATCGAGTTCACCGACGACGGAACGGTCGCCGGCTACCGCCGCGTGAACCGTTACCGGCGGACGGAGTCGAACCCCGACGAGCTTTGACGACCGCCGCCTCCGGTTCGTCTTCGAGCGGTCATCGAGGCCCTCGAATCAGTGCGTTTCAGTCCCGGAAGACCGGTTCGTTCGATAGTCGAAGCGGTACCCGTCGCGTCGCCGCCCCGCGAGCCAGGTCACGGACGGGACGACGCCGAGCGCGTCGACCACCGGGAGTAATGACGCGAGCGACCGTAGGCCGACGCGAATGACGTTCGACCCAGACCGCGTCCGGACCGTGACCTTCGACTCGTACAGCACGCTCGTCGACGTGGAGGCCGCCGAGGCCGCGCTGGCCGAGCGCGTCGCCGACCCCGAGCCCGTGTCGCGGCTGTGGCGGTCTCGCTCGCTGGCGTACACGTTCGTCGCGAACGCGGTCGACGCTTACCAGCCGTTCTACGAGATGAACCGGGACGCGCTGACGTACGCCCTAGAGGCGCACGGCGTCGACCTCCCGGCCGCCGAGCGCGACGAGATCCTCGCGGTGTACCACGAGTTGGAGGTTTTCGACGACGTTCGGTCGGGGATCGAGCGCCTGCGCGACGGGGGGTACGAGCCGTACGTGCTCTCGAACGGGAACCCGGCGATGCTGGAGTCGATGGTCGAACACGCCGGGATCGAGGACCTCGTGGCGGACGCCATAAGCGCCGACGAGGTGGAGACGTTCAAGCCGGCCGCGGAGTTGTACCGCCACGGGGCCGCCCGGACCGGGACGCCGATCGACGAGATCGTCCACGTCACCGCGGGCTGGTTCGACGTCATGGGCGCCGCCAACGCGGGGATGCAGGCGGTTCGCCTCGACCGGAAGGGGACCCCTTGGGAGCCGTTCGACGGGGAGCCCGACGACACGGTCGAGTCGATCCACGAACTGGCGGACGCGCTGGAGGTCTGAGCCGCGATGTCCGACGGCCACGCGGAGGCGGGGGAACCGTTCGGTCCCCCGGTCGACGTGCTCCCGGACCTCTCCGGGAAGGTCGCCGTCGTCACGGGCGGCGGCCGCGGGATCGGGCGGGCGATCGCGCTCGGGCTGGCCGCCGCGGGGGCGACGGTCGTCCCCGCGGCGCGGACCGAGCGCGAGGTCGAGGCGGTCGCCGACGAGGCCCGCGATCTCGGCGTCGAGGCGCGCGGGATCGCGGCGGACGTGACGGACGACGCCGACGTCGACGCGCTCGTCGGGGAGACGGTCGACGCGTACGGCTCGCTGGACGTGCTCGTCAACAACGCGGGGTTCAACCCCGACGGCGCGCTCGGCGATCCCGCCGACGTCGACGCCGCCGCGGTCGACGACGTGCTCGACGTGAACCTGCGGGGCGCGTTCCGGACGCTCCGGGCGGCCGGCCCGCACCTGAGAGAGGCCGAGGGGTGCGTCGTCAACGTCGCCAGCGTCGCGGGCGAGGTCGGCCTGCCGCGGCAACACCCGTACGTCGCCTCAAAACACGGGCTCGTCGGGCTCACGAAGAGCGCGGCGATCGACTGGGCGCCGGACGTCCGGGTGAACGCGGTCGCGCCGGGCTACGTCGCGACCGACCTCACCGAGCCGCTCCGGGAGAACGAGCGGCTCCGGGAGTCGATCCTCGACCGGACCCCGATGGACCGGTTCGCAGACCCGATGGAGGTCGCCGGGCCCGTCGTCTTCCTCGCCAGCGACGCGGCGAGCTTCCTCACCGGCGAGACGCTCGCCGCCGACGGCGGCTGGACCGCGCGGTGAGGGGGGTCGGTCGAACGCGGCGTCGCGTCGTCGCCGGCCGAGCGGAGTCTCACGCCGACTGCGGCCGGCCGTCGAGCGCGACGTCGAGGGGGTCTTCGATCTCGCCGACGACCGCCTCCAGCGCGTCCGTCGCCGTGACCAGTCCGAGGACGCGCCCGTCGTCGACGACGAGCGCGAGCTCCTGTTTGGCGTCCTGAAACCGGTCGACGGCGTCGCTGATGTGCACCTCGGGCCCGAGCGTCATCGGCGGGGCGGCCAGGTCTTCGAACGCGGCCGCGCCGTCGCGGAGCGCGTCGACCCGCTCGACGACGGACGGGACGTAGACGATCCCGAGGAAGTCGTCCGGGTCGGCGATGTCGTCGTCGACCAGCGGGAACCGCGTGTGCGGGCTGCCGCCGATCCGGTCGATGTTCTCCGCCGCGCTCGCCGTCGTCGAGAGGAAGACGACCTCCTCGCGGGGCGTCATGACCTTGTCGACCGTTATCTCGCCGATCGTGAGGGCGTTGAGGACTTCCTCGCGTCGCTCGACGGTGAGGTCGCTTCGGGAGAGGAGCGAGCCGAGCCGGTTGCGAAGGTCCGCTCGCGACTCGACCCGGTCGGTCTCCGTCTCGAGCCACGCCCCCGTCATCTCGACGCCGAAGCGGCGAAGCGTCCACTTGGCGACCCCGTCGCCGATGACGATGACCGGGTACAGCAGCTTCGCGAACCAGTAGAGCGGCGTCGCGCCGTACCGGGCGACGAACTTCGTGCGCTCGACGCCGAGGTAGGTGGGCGTCTGCTCGCCGTGCGTGAGGTGGAGCAGGTTGATGATGATGAAGGCGACGAGCGCGCCGGCGCCGACCGACGCGAGCGCCGTGTTCGCGAACAGCGGATCGAGGAGCTCGCGGAGCGCCGGCTCCGCGATGATCCCGACCGCGATGCTCGTCGCCGAGATCCCCACCTGACAGCTCGTGAGGTAGATCTCCAGGTCCTGCGTCATCTCCCACGCCCGCCGGAGCCCGGGCGCGTCGAACTCCGACTCCGAGAACTGGCGGACGCGGGTCAGGGCGAACTCGATCGCGACGAAGAACCCGTTCGCCAGAATGAGCAGGGCCCCGGCCGTCAGGCGGACGGCGACCTCGATGCCGTTCATACGGAAGGGTGGTCGCGTGGGGCTCAAATAGATGGCCACGATCCCCGTGCGGTCGGAGCGGAGACCCCCGCAGTGGGGATCGGTCGTCCGTCGCGTGCGACGGGGCGGAAGCGACACCCGCGGATATATCACCGGAGCGACCGATCTCCCGCTGTGAACCGCCCTCCAACGGATATCACTCGGCGACGAGCGCTGCGGGCGATCGGCGGCGTCGGCGCCGCCTCCCTCTCGGGGTGTCTCTCGCCGATCTCGCGGTCGGACCGCTGTCCGGGCTCGAACGAGGGGACCCTCGATCTGGACGACGCGACCGCGACCGGCGTCTCGAACGAGTTCAGTAGGCCGCTCGACATGCTGCCGCACGCGACGCGGGTCCCCGTCGCGGACGCGCTGGAAACCGAGACCGGCGAAGCGACGGCCCGCGGGTACTACCGCCCCGACCCGCGGACGGAGTTCGTCGTCGCGGGTCCCGGACCGGACTACTACCGGCTTCGGGTGACGGAGCACGACCGGATGCAGACGACCGGGTACGAGTACGTGGTCGAAATCGACGTCGACGACTCCGCGCTCCCCGGGGGCGGGCCGGTCCGCTCGGTCGCGGAGGTGCCCGCTCACGACCGCGAGTCGCTCCGCGGCGCGATCGGGAATCCGGGACTCCTCCACGCGCCGCACTACACGTCGTTCTCGGTCGTGTTCGCGTACGAAGACGCCGACGCGCGAGACCGGTCGGCGTTCGTCCCCGAAGCGGACGCGCGCTATCTGGAGTGGGACGGGGTCCCGATTCGGGTGATCTTCGAGGAGCGGCGGCCCGTCGAGATCGCGAGCGCGACCGTCCGAACCGAACGCGTCGCGACGTCGCCGGACGAGTTCAGGGCACACGTCGGCGAGCGGCGCGGCGTCGTCCTCGACTCTCTCTCGGCCGACCAGCGAGACGTCGTGGACCGGGCCATCGACGGGACGTACGCCGAGTGCGAGCCGTACTCGGAGCCGTTCGGCGCCCTCCGAGACCGGCTCTCGACCGGCGGCGACGAGGCCGCGCCGCTGGTCCGGTACGACGGCGACTGGTACTTCTGTCACCTGTCCTGACCGCGAGTCGGGACGGCTCGGTCGAGTCGTGTGTCGCCGTCGGTCGCGGGGGTGCTCGCGACAGCGACAGCGGGCCCGGGCGGGTTCGAACCAGTGTCGCTCCCGTTCGCTCGCTACGCTCGCTCACCTCCCGCTCTCTGATTCGAACCACGCCCTCGGACAGTCATAGCGGCGCCGCTCACGTGGTGTTCGCGGCGCCGGTAGTGGGCTCGGGCGGGTTCGAACCGCCGATCTCAGCCTTGTAAAGGCCGCGTCATAACCAGCTAGACCACGAGCCCTCACGGGTTGCAACCCGTCCGGAGCGGAAAACGGTTTCTTTCTCCGACGCGACGGTCCACCGTGAACCGCCGCCTCGTCGGGGTCGCCGCCGGCCTCGCGCTGATCGTCCTCGTCGCGGTCGCCGTCGCCGCGGCGAACCCGGCCCTCCTGATCACCGGCTACGAGACGACGACCGTCGAGGCCGTCGACGGCGAGACCGGCGAGTCGCTCGCGACGGTGGAGGCCCGCGTCGCCGACGGGTTCGTGAAGCGGTACGTCGGGCTCTCCGCGACCGAGGAACTGGCAGAGGACGAGGGGATGCTGTTCGTCCACGACGACGCCGCCGAGCGCGCCTACGTGATGCGGGAGATGGCGTTCGGGCTCGACATCGTCTTCGTCGCCCCGAACGGGACGGTCACGACGATCCACGGGGCGGAGCCGGAGTCGGCGCCGCTCACGCGGTACCGCGGCACCGGTCGGTACGTCCTCGAAGTGCCGCGCGGGTGGAGCGAGCGCCACGGCGTCGAGCCGGGCGATCAGATCGTCTTCGACTGCGGATGAGGGCCGGTGCGGGAGCGGCCCGTCTGCACCGGACCCGGAGGGCGCCGCCGCCCCGCGACGAAACCGATTTCCCCCTCGCAGTCGTCGACCCGATCATGACCGGGCTCCCCGCACGGATCGCGTGGAACCTCCGCCACCGCTGGCGACGGGTGTTCGCGCTCCTCGTCGTGGGCGCCGGCGTCGCCGCCCCGTTCGTCACCGGGCTCTGGTGGAGCCTCCCGCTGGTCTGGTTCTTCGGGCTGTTCGTCGCGCTCCCCGTGCTCCACACGCTGACGCGGCCCCTCCCCGACCGAGACGGCGGCGACGAGGGCTCGGACGCCGACCCCGCTCTCGACGCCCTCCGCGAGCGCTACGCGCGCGGCGAGATCGACGAGCGGGAGTTCGAGCGGAAGCTCGACCGCCTGCTGGAGACCGAGGACGCCGAGACCGTCGACCGGGCCGGCGACGACGTCGCCGACCGGGTCCGCGAGGGAGTCCGGCGCGAGGTCGAACGGATCCGGGAGTGACCGACCGGCGTCTCCCGCGGCGGGCGCGATCGACATCGGATCGCGAGCCGGCGGCGACGCGATCGGACGCGTCGATATCGACGGCCGGGCGGTCGGGACGCGGCGGCGACGACCGACGGAGACGCGCCGCCGTCGAGCGGCCGGAGGGCGAGTGATGTTCCTCGAAGCCCTCCGGTACCCGTTCGCCGATCGGGCCCGGCGGAACGGCACGGCGAAGTGCCTCGCGACGCTGCTGCTCGCCGGCGCGCTGCTCCGAACGGCGGCGGGGCTCTGGCCGGACTGGGCGCTGCTGGCCCCCCTCCTGCTCGCCGCCGGCCCGCTCGCCGCGTTTCTCGGCCTCGTCGGCGGCGTCCTCGCGGGCGAGGGGTTCCCGCGCGTCGCGTCGGCCGTCACGGCGCGGCTCGCCGGGCGCCTGTTCGGCGTCGGCGCCGTCTACCTCTCGCCCGCGGTCGTCACCGTCGTCGCCGTCAGCTACGTCGTCGCGAGGGGGACGGCCCCGGGCGCGCTGGGCGGCGTGACGCTCGCGACGCTGGCGACCGCCGCGCTGCTCGTCACGGTCGTCTGCGCGTACCTCTTCCCGTCGGCGGCCGCCGCGAGCGTGCGGGAGGGGCTCCGCGCCGGACTCCGGCGGGACGCCCTCCGCGGGACGGCCTCGAGCTCGTACTTCCTCGCGTGGGTGGGCGGGACCGTCCTCGTCGTCGTCGCGTGGACCGGGCTCGCGGCGACGGCCGCGAGAAGCGCGGCGGCGCTCCTCGCGCTCGCGTGGGGCGCCTACGCCCACGTCGCCGCCGCGGCGCTGCTCGCGGAGGGCGTCGATCGGACCCGGTACTGGTGAGCGGCGGGCCGATCGAGATGCTCGAAAAGGGAGCGGCGGGACGAGCGTCGAGTTAGAGGTCGATCTGCTCGGCCGCGTCCGCCATCGACCGGTTGTGGAGCGCCTCGCCCGTGGCTCGGTCGAAGAGGTGGATCGCGTCCTCCGGGATGCGCGCGGTCACCGCGTCGCCCTCGCTGACGCGGTTGAACCCGTCGATCGTCGCGACGAGCGTCGCCGCGGTCTCGGGGTCCGCGTCGGGGTCGAAGTGAAGATACACGGTGTTCTCGTCGCCCATCGGCTCGACGACGTCGACAGTCGTCTCGAACTCGTGGGCGCCGCCGTCGTCGACGAGCTCCACCGCCTCGGGACGGATCCCGAGGACGAGGTCGGTCGCGGCGCCGAGGTCCGACCGGACCCCCTCGGCGATCGGGTACTCGAAGACCTCGCCGACGAGGCGGTCGCCGTCGAGCGTCACGTCGAAGAAGTTCATCGACGGCTCGCCGAGGAAGCTCGCGACGAACCGGTTAGCCGGCTCGTGGTAACACTCCAGCGGCGTCGCGATCTGCTGGAGTTCGCCGCCGTCGAGGATGGCGATCCGGTCGCCCATCGTCATCGCCTCGGTCTGGTCGTGGGTGACGTACACCGTCGTCACGCCGAGGTCGTTCTGGAGCCGCTGGAGCTCGGTGCGCATCTCCGCGCGGAGCTTCGCGTCGAGGTTGCTGAGCGGCTCGTCCATCAGGAACACCTCGGGGTCGCGGACGATGGCGCGACCGAGCGCGACGCGCTGCTGTTGACCCCCGGAGAGGTCGCTCGGCTTCCGATCGAGCAGGTCCGAGATACCGAGCATCTCGCCCGTCTCGGACACCATCCGGTTGATATCGTCGTCCGGGAGGTCCGTCGACTCTTCGAGACCGAACGACATGTTCTGTCGGACGCTCATATGCGGGTAGAGCGCGTACGACTGGAACACCATCGCGATGTCCCGGTCCTGGGATTTCACGTCGTTGACGACGCGGTCGTCGATGCTGAGCGTGCCGGACGTGATCGTCTCTAAGCCGGCGATCATCCGGAGCGTCGTGGACTTCCCGCAGCCGGACGGACCGACGACGACGAGGAACTCGCCGTCGTCGATCGACAGCGAAACATCGTCGACCGCGACGATCTCCTCGTCGCCGTCCTGGAACGTCTTCGTTATCGAGTCGAGTTCAAGCGTTGCCATATCTTTGAGTTGTGGTCGATGAGTGGTCGTGTGCGCGACGCGCCGAATCTCCCGCCGAACGGTCTCCGCCGCCGGACGGATCGGGCGTGCGGGTCACGCCGCCACCCCCTCGGCGAACTCCTCGCCGAAGAAGATGTACACCGCCAGCGTCGGCAGCGCCGCGAAGAACGCTCCGGCCATCCGGAGCGCGAAGTCCTGCCCCTCCATCGAGGTCCCGAGGCCCGCCAGGATCAGCACGACGGGCGCCGCGGGGCTCGACTCGGTGGAGACGAGCACCAGCGTGAAGAGGAGGTCGTTCCATATCTGGGTGAACTGATAGATGAGGACGACGGCGAACATCGGTCCCGAGAGCGGGAGGACGATCCGCCGGTACACCCGGCGGAGCGTCGCCCCGTCGAGGCGGGCCGACTCGATCATCTCGTCGCTCATCGTCTTGTAGTACGTCCGGAACAGGAGCGTACAGATGGGGATCCCGTAGGCGACGTGGGTGATCACCAGTTCGATGATACCGACGTAGTCGTTCGGGATGCCGAGCGCCCAGACGAACGACAGCAGATCGGTGAGCTGGGCCCACTGCGACCAGAACTGGGTCAGCGGGACCAGCACGGCCTGGTACGGGATGAAGATCCCGGCGATGATGAGCATGAGCACCACCGCCTTGTACGACTTCTTCCACGTCGGAATCGTCAGGCCGTACGCCGTGATGCTCCCGACGAACGCCGAGATCACCGTCGCGGGCACGGCGTACAGCAGGCTGTTCCCCATGCCGCGCAACAGGACGTCGATCGCCGTCCGCCACTTCTCGAACGTGAGCCCGGACGGGCCGGGCGGGGCGAACGGCGCCGTCTCGATGATCGCGGTGCCGGTCTTGAACGACGTCACCAGCCCGGATTCGATCGGGACGAGGTAGAACGCAGCCGCGAGGGCCAAAACGACGTACAGGCCGACGTCTTCGACCGTCAGCCGGTCGACCTTCCGGCGAAGTCGCGCCGTCGTCGTCGCCGTTGCGCCGCCGTCGGTCCGAGGTTCTGCGTCGCTCATAAGTTGTCCCTCCGGTACTCGTACACGAGGTAGGGGCCGATGACGCTGAGCGCCATCCCGAACAGGACGATGGCGATCGCCGACCCGTACGCCCAGTTGAGGTTCGCGTACGCCTCGCGCACCATCTTCGTCGCTAGGATGTCAGCGCCGTTCGGCGGCCGGTATCCCCCCACCAGCGAGTAGAGGAAGTCGAAGGCCTTCATCCCGAACACCATCAGCACCACGGCGGCGCTGATGGTCGCGCCCTTCAGCTGGGGAATGATCACGCGCCAGTACATCTTCAGCGTGGACGCGCCGTCGACCTTGGCCGCCTCGTAGTGCTCCGTCGGGATCGCGCGGAGGCCGGCGAGGTACACGACCATCGCGTATCCCGAGAACTGCCACATCAACGCGAAGATGACCGCGTAGAGGACGATCTCTTGGTTACCGAGCCAGCTCACCGGGCCGAGTCCGAACGTCCCGATGACGCTGTTGGCGATCCCGTTGTTGTAGTTGTAGATCCACAGCCAGAACTGGGCCGTCACCACGAACGAGAGGCTCATCGGCAGGAGGTAGATCGTCCGGAACGTGTTCTCGAACCGGATCCCCCTGTCGATCAGGATCGCCAGCACGAGGCCGACCGCGAGCGTCCCGGCGGTGAACGCGACGAGCAGGATGAGCGTGTTGATCGCGGCGTCGATGAACCCGGAGTCCGCGAGCGCCCGGGTGTACATCTCGAAGTCGAGGTTCGAGTAGTCCGGGGCGTTCGCGAAGCGCTCGTAGTCGGTCAACGAGATGAGGAGGTTCCAGATGACCGCACCGTAGACGAACAGCCCCATCAGCAGGAACGGCGGGAGCCAGAAGACGGACGACTCGATGAAGTCGCTTCCGAAGCGGCGGTCGAGCGCCGACTTAATACGGGCCACGAGGTCCCGCTCCGGTTCGGCCGCGGACCCGGCGGCGCCGTCGCTCACGACGCCGCCGTCCGCGCGGACCTCTCCATCGTCGTCCCCCGAGGAGGGCCTGATCGTCCGGTACAATCGACGGTAAAAATCGAGCATCGCGTGGAGCTCAGTTCGACACCGCGTCCAGGAAGCCCTGCGTCGCCGCGTCGACGTTGTACGGGCCGGTGAACTCGGAGGAGATGACCTCGTTGAGCGCCGTCATCGTCTCGGAGGGGACCCCGAGCCCGTGCTGGAGGTTCGGCGGCCGGTACTCCGCGTTGGCGAAGTCCTCGGCCGTCTCCTGGAGGTACGGACCGAACTCGTCCATGCTCACGTCCGTCCGGGTCGGGATCGACCCCTTGAACTGATTGAACGCGATCTGGGCCTCCGGACTGCCGACGAACGCCTCCCAGGTCTTCGACGCCTCGGGCGTCGGGTTGTCAGCCGGGTAGAGGAACGAGTCGAAGTGGAGGGTGTACATGCCCTCGGTTCCGGGGAACGTCTTGAAGCCCCAGTCGTCTTCGTACTCGAAGTCCTCGGCGTTCCGGAACGCGCCGGCCGCCCAGTTGCCCTGGTGGATGAAGGCGGCGTTGCCGTTGATGATGTTCTGGTTCGACTGGGTCAGACCGATCGAAGACGCGTCGTCGCTGATGTAGTTCTCCAGCATCTCCGCGGTCCGCTCGAACGCCGCACGGACGGCGCTTTCGTCGCCCTCACCGCTGAGGAAGTCCATGTACGGCTGGTAGCCGTTCTCGCCGAGCATCACGGCGCCCCACAGCTGCGTCGTCGTCCACGTGCCGGACATCCCGTGAGTCATCGGAATCGCGTCGGTCTCGCTGGAGACCGTCTCGAAGGCGTCGATGAGCGCCGAGGGGCTGTTGAGGGAGTCGACGTCGATCCCCGCGTCCTCGACGACGGAGACGTTGTAGAAGAGGCAGTTCAGTCGGTGGGAGCCGAGCGGCACGGCGCGGTAGCTGCCGCCCTGCTTGTGGAGGTCGATCGCCTCCTCGACCATCACGTCCTCGAAGTCGTTCTCCTCCCAGACGTCGTCGACGCTGCCGAGGACGCCCTCGTAGCGGAGGAGGTTCGGGCCGGGCCAGTTGGCGAACGCCCCCGGCGGGTCGTCGCTCTGGAGCCGGTTCGCGACCACGGCGTCGAGGTTCTGATTGCCGCCGCCGCCGATGGGGTTCATCTCGAGGCCGACGTCGGAGTGGGCCTCGTTGAACGCCTCCTCGAGCGCCTCGGCCGCCGCGGCGCCGTCGCCGCCGGTCCAGCCGTGAAGCACTTCGACGGGGTCGCCGGAGCCGCCGTCGCTCCCGTCGCTTCCGTCACTGCCGTCGCTTCCGTCACTGCCGTCGCTTCCGTCGCTTCCGTCGCTCCCGTCGCCGCCGTCGCCACCGCCGGAACAGCCGGCGATCCCCACGGTCGCGAGGGACCCGGCGCCGGCCACGTAGTGGCGACGGGTGAGTCGGTCCTCCGAACTTGCGCTGTTGTCACGTGACATGTGTCCACGGGTTCGGATGCCCCATACTTAACGATTGATGTTTATTTACTCAAAATATTATTAAAAAACGGATCGCAGACTAAACCGCCGTAAACGGGCTCTTCGTGGGAAAGAGGAAATATACGCCCGCTTCGGGACGCCGTCGACACACCATTTCTGAACGATTTGGGCGGGGGCGATCGTAACAAATTGGGGTCGATCGGGGTCCGGACGGCCGCCGAGGACGGCGCCCCCGACTCGCCGCGTCGGCGCACCGACCGACCGATTCTTGAGCGCCCGGCCCGGACCCACACGGCATGGACGGACCGCTGTGGATCGACGCGCACGCTCCCGCGCTCGACGAGATCCGCCAGGACGAGGCCCGCGAGCGGCTGGAGCGCGCGGTCGACGAGCCGATGAACCTCGTCGTGCAGGGACCGCCGGGGGTCGGGAAGACGGCGGCGACGCGCGCGCTGACCCGCGCCGCCCACGAGAACCCCGAGAGCGACCTGATCGAAATCAACGTCGCCGACTTCTTCGGCCGGACGAAAAAGGAGATCCGGACCGACCCGCGCTTCGAGGGGTTCCTGCAGGGGCGGAGCCGGATGGCGAAACGCGACATGATCAACCGCGTGCTGAAGGAGTCGGCGTCGTACGCCCCGATGTCGGGCGAGTACAAGACGGTCCTGCTCGACAACGCCGAGTCGATCCGCGAGGACTTCCAGCAGGCCCTCCGGCGCGTGATGGAGAAGCACCACCGGACCACGCAGTTCGTGATCGCCACCCGCCAGCCGTCGAAGCTCATCGCGCCGATCCGGTCGCGCTGCTTCCCGGTGCGGGTGCGCGCGCCGACCACCGACGAGACGATCGACGTCCTCGAGACGATCTGCGAGCGCGAGGGCGTCGACTACGACGGCGACGGGCTGGAGTTCGTCGCCAGCGCGGCCGGCGGCGACCTCCGCGAGGCGGTCCTCTCTGCGCAGGCGACCGCGGTCGAGGGCGGCGAGATCACGATGTCGACCGCCTACGAGACGCTCGGCGAGGTCGGCGACGACGACGCGATCCGCGAGGCGCTCGCCGACGCCCGCGCCGGCGACCTGAAGGACGCGCGGTCCGCCCTCGACGACCTGCTCGACGACGGCGGGTACGACGGCGAGGAGCTCCTCCGGGAGGTCCTGCGGGTCGCCCGCGCCGGCTCCGAGTACGGCGGCGACGACCTCGCGCGGCTCCACGTGCTCGCCGGCGAGGCCGACCTCGACCTCACCGGCGGCCTCGACGACCGGATCCACCTCACGCACCTGCTCGGGGCGTGGGCGGCCGGCCGAACGGAGCTCCGACCCGACCTCCGCGACCCGGTGGAGGCCTGACGATGGCCCGGAACCCGCCCCTCGCGCGCGTCCTCCCGTTCCACGTCGTCGACGAGGCGTGGCGGCTCGCGCTCGTCCCCGCCCTCGTCGGGGCCGCGACGCTCCCTCTCGTCCCCCCGGTCGGCGCGGCCCTCGTCGCGCTCGCGCTCGGGATCCTCTGGTTCCACCGCGACCCCGACCGGGAGCCGCCGGAAGCCGACGGGACCGTCGTCGCGCCCGCCGACGGCACCGTCTCGGTCGTTCGCGAGGAGGGGAACCGGCTGCGGGTCGGCGTGTTCATGAACGTCACCGACGTCCACGTGAACCGCGCGCCGATCGCCGGCGAGGTCCGCGAGGTGCGACACCGCCCCGGCGCGAACCGCCCCGCGTTCAGCAAGGAGTCCGACCGCAACGAGCAGGTCGCGATCGACTTCGGCGAGTACGAGCTGCTCGTCATCGCCGGCTGGTTCGCCCGCCGGATCCACCCCGCCGTAGAGCCCGGCGACGCCGTCGACCGCGGCGAGCGCGTCGGCCACGTCTCGTTCGGCTCGCGCGCCGACGTGATCCTCCCCGCCGACGTGGACGAGGACGACCTGCTCGCGCGCGAGGGCGACACCGTCCGCGCGGGCGAGACGATCGTCGCCGAGCGGGAGTAGGATCGCCGTCGTCGCCGAGCGGGAGTAGGATCGCCGAGCGGGAGTGAGCGACCCCCTCGCACGGCGGTCGCCTACAGGACGAACGGCCCCTGCTGGCGGATCGGCTCGCCGTGCGGCCGCCCCGCGACGGCGACGAGCCGGAGGTCGCCGTCGGCCGCGACCGCGAACTCGCCGCCCCCGCGGGTCGCGAAGACGTCGCCCTCGCCGAACGCGTCGCCCTCGACGGACCCGCTCCCCGCGACCCCGTAGAGGAAGCCGGTCCACCCGTCCGGCACCGCCCACGTCCACTCGTCGTCGACGCGGACGTCGAGGTACTCCGTCGGGGTGTGGAGGTCGATCGGCGACCCCTCGCCGACGACGGTCGTGACGGTCGCGCCGTCGGTTTCTCGGGTGGGGAGCGCCGCCGCGCTCGCGTCGACGTAGTCGGGGTCGACATCCTTCTCGTCCCGCGGGAGGTTCACCCACAGCTGGAGCCCGTTGCACGCCGCGCCGTCGGCGGGGAACTCCGAGTGACGGATGCCGCCCCCGGCCGTGATCCGCATCGCCTCGTCCTCGCGGGCGGTGTGTTCGACGCCGAGCGAGTCCGCGTGCTCCATGCCGCCCTCGATCATGTACGAGACGATCTCGAACCCCTTGTGCGGATGCATCGGGAACCCCGTGTCCGGCTCGATGTGGAACCGCTCGAACAGCACGAACGGGTCGAGGTTCGCCGGGTGACTCCCGGTCGGGAACGCGCGGTTCGAGTTCACGCCGGTCCCGTGGCGAACCGGCTCGCCCGGGACGACTCCGCCGCCGTCGCCCGCCGTTTCGTCGGTGACCATACGTGACCCACCGGTTCGGCACGCATAACGGTCTCGTCGGCGGTGGCCGAGACGGCGCGGAGCGACGGGCGGCGGGCCCGCGGGCATAGCGTTTTGTGTGCCCCCTGCGACACGGATCGTGCATGCCCGAAGAGACGATCCACGAGTCGAAGGGGTCGCGGAGTCGACAGGCCCTGGCCACGTACTTCCGGCGCATCGCGAAGGCGCTCGGTCGCGGCGAGCCGCTCCCGGTCGACGACGCCGGGACGGTGACGGTCGACCCCGCCGCCGAGTCCGAGGTCGAGGTCGAGCTCGAACGCGAGGACGGCACCGTCCACTTCGAGGTGGAGGTCGAGTTCGACGAGGCGGAGGGCGCGGTCGACGTCGACGCCGCCGCGAGCAAGGCGGCCTTCGAGCTGTACGCCGACAGCGCCGATCAGTGGCGCTGGCGCCTCGTCCACGACAACGGGAACATCATCGCCGACGGCGGCGAGGGGTACGCGGACAAGCGCGACGCGAGGTCGGGGATCGAGAGCGTCCAGCGGAACGCGCCGGGCGCGCACGTGATCGACGAGAGCCGCGACGAGGAGCCGCCCGAGGATGGCGGGAGCGACGCCGTCTTCGAGCTGTTCAGGGACAAGGCCGACGAGTACCGCTGGCGGCTCCGCCACGACAACGGCAACGTCATCGCCGACGGCGGACAGGGGTACGCCTCGAAGCAGAAGGCGAAACAGGGGCTCAACAGCGTGAAGTCGAACGCACCGGGGGCGCTCGTCGAGGAGCTCGACGGCGACGAGCCGGCCGAGGACGACGAGGAGTGAGGCGGTCATGGTCCCCGACGATTCCTCTACCGACGACGCGGGAGTAGAGCCCTCCACCGACGACACGAGAGCAGAGCCGACCACCGGTGATGCCGGAGCGGCCCCCACTGCCAGCGACGCGCAGAGCCGAGACGCCTCGGACCGCCGCGTCGCCGGCGATCGATACGACCCGGACGACGACTCGGGCGGGTACCTCTCGCCCGGGGACGACGCGCCCGCGGATCTGGGCGATATCCTCCTCTACGGTCTGCTGGGCGGGATCGCCGGGTCGGTGCTGTCGTTCGTCCCCTTCGCGACCGTCCTCGGCGGCGCGCTCGCGGGCTACCTCTGCGGCGGCACGTCGGCCGACGCGCTCAAGACGGGCGCGGTCGCCGGCGCGGTCATGACGCTCCCGTTCGTCGCGGTGGTCGCCTTCCTCCTCTTCTTGTTCGGGTTCGCCGGAGCGCCGGCGGAGTTCGGCGTCTTCGCGCTCCTCGTTGTCGGGGTCGGCGCCGCCTACACCCTCGGCTCGGGCGTGGTCGGCGGCTACCTCGGCCACTACCTCCGCGGGGAGCTGTAGCGCGACCGCGGACCGCACCGCTTATTCGACGCCCGTCGCTACCTCGGGTCGGACATGGACGCGCTCGACGCCAAGTACCCGTTCTTTGCGGCCGCCCGCGAGGCCGTCGCCGACGCCGCGGTGTCGCTGCCGGAGCTCGTCGCGGCCGACGCGCCCGCTGTCGAGCGCGGGCGCGAGCGCGTCGAGCGCGCCCTGATGGACGGGACGGTCGAGTCCGAGAGCGGCGGGTTCCCCGGGGAGTCCGCCTACGACGTGCAGGCGGAGCTGCTCTCGTACCCCGTCGCGCGGATCCTCGTCTCGCTTCTGGACTCGGAGCCCGCCATCGAGAAGTACGCCGCCGCGGAGGCCGCGACCGCGGTCGACCGGATCCGCGGGGACCTCGCGACCGACGACGAGCTTCGGTCGGTGTCGACGCCGACCGTCGCCCTCGGCGACGTGCTCGCCGAGTTCGAGCTCGCCGACGCGGTCCGCCCGGAGTCGCCGCGATCGGCCTCGGGCGCCGGCGTCGGCGCCCCCGACCGCGACCCCGCCAACTACTGGATCGACGTCGGCCCGTACCTCCGGCTCACGTCGCCGTCGTGGGGCGAGTCGTGGCGGCTGGTCAACCGCGCGCTCGCCGACGGCGCGGTGCGCGTCTCCCGCGGGGAGCTGCTGGACGCGCTGGAGGCCGCGGTCGAGGAGCGGGTGCGCGAGGGGCTCCCGTTCGAGCTGGCGGCCGGCGAGGGGATCGCCGCGGAGTTAGAGGAGGGCGTCGCCGACCTCAAGCGCCTGCTCTCCGAGCGGAGCTACACGGGGCCGGTCGACGTCGTCGCCCCCGAGCTGTTCCCGCCGTGCATGACGAACCTGATCGAGAAGGCCGAGCGCGACGCGGACCTCTCGCCGCCGGAGTCGTTCGCGCTGATGGCGTTCCTCGTCGGGATCGGGATGACCCCGGACGAGGTGGTGACGTTCTGCGCCGACACGAGCCTCGACGCCGAGGGGATCCGCTACCAGACGGAGTATTTAAAAGACGACCGCGGCACGCAGTA
Source organism: Halorubrum sp. Ea8 (assembly GCF_002252925.1). NCBI lineage: Archaea > Methanobacteriati > Methanobacteriota > Halobacteria > Halobacteriales > Haloferacaceae > Halorubrum > Halorubrum sp. Ea8. The sequence continues at coordinate 635 of NZ_NHPF01000076.1, read as the reverse complement.
CCCGCCCCCCACCTGCGAGACGCTGGCGAACTACGGGATCTGCCACAACGAGGAGGACCACATGCAGGTGGCCGCCGACCCCCTCGCGTACTACGAGAAGCGGGTCGCGGCCGCCGACGAGATCGACGACTGGCGAGAGCGCGAGGCCGGGAACGGGGAGAACGAGAGCGGAGAGGCGGAAGCGGACGAGGCCACGGATGGCAGAGAATCCACGAACGCCGGAGAAACCACGGACGCCGGCGGAACGAAGTAACCGCGCCGCCGGCCTACGCCTCGTCGCTCGCGCGGATGAGGTACGCGCCGACGAGCGCCATCAACAGGACGAACCCGGCCAGCAGTCCGACGAGCGCGAGCGCGCCGGACGCCGGCAGTCCGGCCGACCCGCCGAAGGTGACCCCGATCCCGACCAGCCCGACGATGAAAACGGCGGCCGCCGCCAGAGAGACCGTGATCTGCCGACGAAGCTCCGCGTCGATTTCCATGCCCGCGAGTTTCCGTCGCCGCTAAAAAAGGACTTCGATGAGGGCGGCCGGGGTCCGACGGCTCCGGCGACCGTGTCCGGAATATCTGACGCTCGACCCCCTTCAGCGGCGAATTTAACCGTTTACGGGGCCTATTTTCACGGGAAGCGAGGG